>CAZNRJ010000157.1:0-8276 GCA_964574945.1 uncultured Ohtaekwangia sp.
AGCGTATCCTTTTGCTCTCAAATAATTTAATGTTACTCATCGCTATTCAAATTTTGTCACTTATTCTCTTTTTCAGTTCGTCATGGCTGAAGGTATGCTTTGCTTTTTCCTCCGGGGACATTGCTTTGTACTCATCCACTATTGATTTTAATTTGGAAAATTCCGCTTGAATTTCTTCTTCATCAAATCCGGCATACGTCATTTCATCTAAGCAATGACAAATGATTTCCGGTTCAGAAAATTCTCTCAGCGTAAGCGGGGCGATGTTCATGCCAAGCCATTTATCCCATGAAGTAAATTCAAGAGCCAAGCCATTCGTAATATCGTCCGGTTCTGGATGTGGATTTATACCGGAAACATCTACTACTGATGGTTTACCGTCATCGTAGTATTGATAGAGAATTATCTCAATGTCTGACTCAACTGGTTCTAAAAATTTCAGCGTTTCGTACATCAACCGGTAATTCTCGATATACTTTTCTTGGTCAGGGTAAAGCCTCAAGAAAGTAAGCTCGATTGTTAACCACGAAGTAGATTTTATGATTTCGTGAAACTTCATCTTCTTAATCAGGCAATATCGGGTGGATGAATACCTGCAATAAGTTCTTCAAATGTATCTGGATGGAGTTGTTCAAATTCCTTTTGCGGAACTTTCAAGTATTTCCATTCCTCTTTTGTCAATTCCGTTGCTGCTTTGCACCAATTCATGGCAGCATTATCTTTCAATCTTACTTCAATATCCTCACGCCCTTTCGTTTCGACTATCCATTTTGTTCCATCTTCCGCAACGGCAATAAAATCGGGGAAGTAGTTTCTTATGTTGGCAATGGTATCTGTGTACTGAACACAAAAACCAAACTGGTCAGGGATTTTCGCAAAGGCATTAACATCCTCTGCTTTTTCAAGAAACTTGGCAAAGTCGTATTCAAATTCGTTACCGCAGGCTGTATAATTGAATACAGTCTTTTTCGCTTCTAACAATTTCTTGGAAGTTGGAAAAGGTGGAGTAGTTGAAAGAAAACGATTTGCAGAAAGTAGTAATGGCTCTTTGTGTTCAATCACAATTTCTCGCAGGGCTTTCTCGAATTCTTTTATTACGACAAAGCTTGCAATGTTACTGCTCATGGCAAGTATTACATTCTTGTCCGTCAAATCAACTGTCTGCGCGAATGCTTTATGCTCAAAAAAATCCCTGATCTTGGGTGCTAACACGGCAAACTGAGAAGGTAACTTTATATTTTGTGCTATCTGCCTTGCATAGTAGCCAATTACTTCTTCCGCGGTTTGGGCTGGTGGAATTTTATATTCCCGTTCTAATAGCTTTTCGTCTGTAAGAATATCTCTGCCCTCATAGACAAAAGATTTAATTTCCTGAATATCCTTTCCCTTTAGCGGAAGTTTATTGATGTTGAATTTCATAACATCAATCGCTCCTATTTCTTCTGCAAGGGATTTCTTTCTTCCGAGTACTGGCGAGATTTCCGGAATACCTATGTCATACTTCTTTTTATCCTCAATTGCCTGAATGGTGATGATGTGAAGTTTGTCCTTTCCAATCTGGAAGGTATCAAATTTCAGTTCCTCCAAGCGTTCAAGGTCTTCCACAAACTCCATGAAAGCCCCGTTACCGATAATATCAACCCGTTCGGTGTAATTATCTCCCTGGTTTCTAAACATCAATCGAAGACCGCGACCAATAGTTTGTTCGGGAAGAATGTTTGCCTTTGCACTGTATGGTCTTAGTCCTACAACTACGGTTACATTTTGCACGTCCCAACCTTCACGGAGCATGAGAACAGATACAATGGCATTTGTTTGATTCTTTTCATGGTCAACATCACGCGCCATTTTTCTGGCAGCATCTAAATCTTTTTTGGAAACTTCTCCTGATTTATCGGTGTGGATAATCAATGTCTTGTCTCCGCCAAATTCATTCGGGTATTTTGTTCTTAGCCAATCTCCAATGTCGTCTGCTTCTTCTGTGTTGTTCATCATCACAAACAGAATAGGTTTTTTTCTTAATGGGTTTAGCTGTTCATTGTATTCTTTCCAACGCTCAACTCCGGCAGTTAGGAAACCTTTATAACGGACACTGGCTACATCAGACTTTGCTTCATCAATTTTAGAAATGCCTTTAATGGGTCGCTTAACAATTCTATCAAGAATGGCTTGCTTGAGCGGATAGTCAAACACAGTCCACGCAAATAAAGAACCTTTGCTATATCTGGGAGTTGCCGAAACATCTAACTGCAACCCCACCCCGGCCCTCCCCGAAGGGGAGGGAGAACTCTTCGTTGTGTGAAGTTTTCTGATAAACTTATTCCACTCACTTTCTTCATCGTGTGTGTGATGGGCCTCATCATTCAAAACCATCGTCAACCCGTCACGCTTGGCAATTCGTTCATCAAAGTCTGTCCCGATAGCTATCGGGATCGTTGCTGGTGGCTTTGAACCTAACATGGCAGTCATTATATCAGGTTCTTCATCGGCTGACTTTGAGCCTCTTTCGTAAAACTGTTGAATATTGGTGAGGTACAATGCTCCCTGACTATTTGTTCGCTCTGTATCGCCCCGCATGTAGTATTCCATTTCCCACCACCACGCGAAATGTTTTGGAATAAGCGGATCGATTCTGAATATCCGGCCACTTTCAAAATCACTTTTTAATCGGTCGAATACAATTACGTTTGGGGCAAGTACTAAAAAGTTCTTTGCAAACTGTGTATCGTCTTCCCTCACAGCGTTGGCAAATTGCCAAACAATGGTCATGGCCATTACTTTTGTTTTACCACTACCTGTTGCCATTTTCACACAATACCGCGCGAACTCGTCATAGGGTGGAAGCCTTAAATCTTTGGTATTGAAAGCAAAGGTTTCGAGTAATGTTTTCCTGTTCCTTATTTTCTTTACCTCGAAAATAAAGATCAATGTTTCGATTGCTTCTCTTTGTGCCGTATGATAACGAAAGGTTTGCCCGTTAGGCAGTACATGGTCGGTATGAAACCAAAAATTAAGAAGTTCTTTTGTTGTTGCCGTAATGCCCTTATACTTATCTTCTCGCCACGCCTTTACTGCTTCGCGAATGGCAGGCACACAAGCGGCAGTATTTAACTGCTCTTGAATGTTGAACATATCTTTCTGCCCCTTCCCGTTTGTTTTTTTCTTTGCCATTTCGTCTGAACCTTGATTTGTAGGATTTAAGGATTACCTGATTTTAGAAGCTTGTTATTGTGGACTCTTTTAAACTCTAAGCTCTTAGCGCCAAAGTTGATTAGCAATCCTATTTCCATTTTGTAGGCTTCCACGTAATTCATCGCTTGGGCTAAATGAACATCATCCAATTGGATAATGGCTTTCAGTTCAACCATAATTTTATTTTCGACAAAGAAATCTACCCTGCGTGTTCCTATCGGCTGCTCACGGTAATAAATGGACATTTCCATTTCACGTTCAAATGATAGTCCTTCTAGTTTCATTTCAATTTCCAAGGCACGTTGGTAAATCACTTCTTGAAAGCCATTGCCCAACCGCTTGTGAACTTCCATAGCACACCCGATAATCCGTCTTGTTAAATCTTCATACAACATTATTATGTTTTTATGTTAATCAAGGTAATCCTTTAATCCTATAAAATCATGGTACAGACAATTTACCCATTGATGAGGTTAATAATGAGTTTGATCATAATGTCTTTATCCGAAGGATTGCTCTGTGCTACCAACAGGGCTAATGCAACCAAAGCATTGTCGTTGATCTTTAATTCGCCCGATTTTTTAAAACGATGCTTGTTCTTTTCCAAAAACCAGATAAAGAGAAATGCCCCGATGCGTTTGTTGCCATCGCTGAACGGGTGATTCTTGATGATAAAATACAACAGGTGCGCAGCCTGTTCTTCAATGCTTTTGTATAGATATTCCCCACCGAAAGACTGTACCACATTGCCCAGCACTCCGGCAAAGCTGTCGTCTTTCGGATTGCCAAAAAGTTCACTGGCTTCTTTCTTTTGAATGAGTTGCCGCTTTAGTTCAGCAATGGCAGTCAAAGCTTCCTGGTATTCTATTTCGTAAGTGATATTTTCATTCAACCTGTCGGTTGACAGCATGTTGCTGTCAAACTGGTTCAGCAATACAAAACTTTGTGTATAGCCTGAAATTATTTGGAGTAACCCTTTTGCTTCATGCAGCCTCAACTGTTCGGAATTCCCGACCTGTTGGATATTCTTTACAGCAACTTCCAGTTGCCGCATATTTTGCACCAATTGGTGCAATCGTCTTTCATTAAGTGCATAGCCTTTAACCAAATACTCCTTCAATCTTTGGGTAGCCCATTGACGAAATTGAGTTCCCCGTTTTGACTTTATCCTGTAGCCGACAGAAATTATAACATCTAAATTATATACCTCTAACTCTCTCTTTATTAATCTATTACCCTCTTTTTGAACTGTTAAGGATTTCTTAATAGTTGCCTTTTTTGTAAGTTCTTTCTCCTTATAAATATTCCTTATATGCATGGCTATATTTGGAACAGTGTTTTTAAATAGCATCGCCATTTGCTTTTGAGTGAGCCATGCCGTATCCTCCTCAAATCTCACTTCCACTTGAGTTTGACCATCTTTTGCTTTGTATATTTCTATTTCATTCATTATTAAGAAGTTGAGTTATTGCAACAACTTTAAACTACTTACCAACCTGCTCTAAAATGGAACGGGTTGAACTGTTGCATTTTTTGCAACAGTTGCTTTTCTACTGTTTTTGAACTGTGCGGAATTTCCGACAAGTTCATCTTTGGTCAAATTCATCTCTTTGTGCAAATTCTGCACATTCCACCCTCTTCGAACTACCGATAAAAACCCGGTAGTTAAGCTGTCAAGGATTCCTTGACAATTGCCTTACCCCACCGAAACCTCTATCGCCTTTGTTGTATCATTCCCCAAAATATCAATCACTTTTACCAGCACCATGTACTTTCCTTTTTTTTCGTAAGCATGGCTGGAGGTCAATTCAATCTTTGGATTTTGTTTCGTGCGATAACTTTGCCACTCATTGTGAAAAGTATCATCGCGATAATTCCAGTCTATTGCCCAATAGTCAATCCACTGGCTCCAATGGGTAATTTTTCCTTGCACATCTTCCGGTACGTCATCGGGTGGTATGGTAAAGTTATCGAGCGTTACGCTTACAGCTAACTTGTTGGTTTTAGTTTTTACACCCAGCGAAGCGAGTTCATAGAATTTAATATCGCCCTGATCTACGGCTTTCTTCTCCAATACTTCACGAGGGATTTTTATCGGATGGATTTGCACATTGTTTTCGGCAGCAAAACGTTTTGCTGTTTCGTTTACATCGAAAGCAAAATCCCATCCTAAAAAGTCGATGTGATTTTTCTCTAACCTCACCCCCGCCTCTCCGGAGGAGAGGGGCTTACCTACCAATTTCCAAAATTCTTTGATGGTGGCTTTAATGTCATCAACCGTTACAGGGGTTTCAACACCTCCCACATGTATCATCTTTCCGGCTTTTGCCCCGTGAAGCCAGGTATATCCATCAAGCGACTTAGCGTGGTAAAGTTCAAGTATAAAATGTCTGTACGTCTTCTCTTGCTCAAACCTGTCTTCGGGGCTTTCAAACTCAGCATTCATCCATTGCTGACGTTCATACTTACCAAGGTTTTGGACAATGAAAGGCTTTACGCTATTGATTCCTAAAAATCTTTTCCGAGCAGTATGAATTGCAAACCTGCCTAAGTCGCAGGTAATCCATCGTCTGTTAAGTCTTTCCGAAGTGGCTGCGGTTGTCCCACTTCCGCAAAAACAATCAAGAACTAAATCATCTTCATTGCTACTTGCTTTTATTATTCTTTCCAAAAGAGCTTCCGGCTTTTGAGTTTGATAGAAAAGGTTTTCTGTCTTATCAGCTGGCTGTAACATGGACATTCTCCATACATCATCAACAGTTTTTTCATCTGTTTCTATATAGAGAACTTTACCATCCTCGCCTTTAGCATTTACTATCTTGCCTTTCTCTTTATCCCATACTCTTTTTAATTGCTTGACGGTTTCTGGTCTTTTTTCTGTTTGTTTGTTGAATTTGAATTTATCTCCTTTTGAATATAAAAAGATAATATCATGGTTTGACGCGAATCTATTTACATTACCTTGAAATTTATTGTAGTAGTACCAAATGATTTCATTCCTAAAGTTCTCGTAACCAAAAACCTCGTCAAGAATCACTTTCGCATAATGACCCACATGCCAATCCAAATGAACATAGATACTTCCATCGTCAGTCAATAGTTCCTTTAATAATAAAGCTGTTTCGTAGAACCATTGCATATAGCTGTCAAGTCCTTTTCCCCAAGTGTCCCTGTAAGCTTTTTGTTCTATTATACTTGGTTGCTTTATGAATTCGGTCGTTTCATCTTCGTCTGTGTCGGGATGGTCTGCAATAGTGGCCGTAAATGAAAAATCAGAACCAACATTAAAAGGCGGGTCTATGTAAATCAGGTTTACTTTTCCGGCAAACTCGGGCAGCAAGCTTGGCAGCACATATTTTTTATCTCCCCAAATCAGTCGGTTGCGCCACGCCCCCTCCCTTCCTCCCCCAAAGGGGGAGGGGTCGGGCTCGGCAGCGAAAAAGTCTAATGTCTTTTGTCGTTGTTGAGCGCTTTCGTTAACGGTCTCAATGGTTTGAAAGGGCAGGGCAATGCGTACGGGAGTAACTTTCTTTCCGTCTTTGTATTTGCCTTCCCAGGTGAGTTCGGTCATTACAAATAGTTAAAGGTTAATAGATTTGGATACTTGGAATTCCAGAGAATTGACCTTGTTATGAGATTTACTTAATGCTAAAGAAACCAAGGTTCACCATTCTAAATGTCATGGCCTGCAAACTCACATTGAAAAGTTTCGCAAGTTCTTTCATGGCAGATTCGTCACCAAGATCAAAGTTGTGTTTCTTGATTTCAGTTAATAGTAAATCCTTAGGCATGAGGATAGCAGCGGCAAATGCATTTGCTTCCAGTTCCTGAATGTCCTGACCTGTCGCAGAATTTTCATTTCTGAAGTGAACCTGAAATTGTTTATCAACGAAGATGTCTTGTGTTTTTCTGTGAAGTAGAAAATGTCCAAGCTCATGAGCCACTGTAAATCTCTGTCGCACCATTGATTCCGTTGGGTTGTAGCTGATGATTCCTTCACTGTCTTTAATAAACAGCATTCCGGAAATTTTTTCACCTAAATCATAGGGTTTAATTGTTGCCCCCTTCTTTTTTGCTACTGCTTTGATGTCTACAGGTGCGCTCTTGATGTTTAACTCAGTCAAAATTGATGATGCCAGTTTCTCAATTTTATTGATTAACATGATTATGTTTTGTTTAGGGTTTCAAAGAATTGTTTGATTCCTTTCCTGACTTCATTCTTTTCAGATTCGGATGTGAAAGAATCATCAAATTTCATTCGTTGAGTTTCGACTTTGGTTGGAGATTGTTTACCAAGTCCCTCAGTGAAATCAGAAAAGTTTGAGTTCAGAAGGGTAGCAATTTGCCACAGAGTATGCATCGTCACGTGCTGGCGGCCTTTCTCGATATTGACAACAGAAGCACGGGATAGCCCTAACATATCGGCAAGGACGTGCTGCTTCATTTCTCGCTTTTCTCGTGCTGCCTTGATGTTAGACCCGATTTTTGAATAAAAATCTGTTTTTTCCTGATCAGTCACGTTGCTTAGTTGGTGCAACAAATCTAATCTAAATGTCAAATTTTACAAACTGTTTGTAAAACAAACAGTAAAAAATAGTTTGTAAAATTTGCAAGGTTTAGATGAGCGGCTATATTTGCCTACGAAATGCAATTAATTATGGACATTATTCAACAAAATAACATCAAACCCGGTGACGGTTTGGTTAGAAGCAAAAGCTTTTTGGGGCTAATTGACCACTACGGCTTATTTGTAGGTCAATCGATGGTAATTGAAAATCATCCACTCCATGGTGTACGACTTATCACTTTAGCTGAATTCTTTCAAGGACGCCAACTCTTGAGAGTTAAGCGTTTCCCCGGCAATGAATGGAGCAGGCGAAGCGCTGTTGACAAAGCGTATAAAATGATTGGTGCACGTTACGATGTCTTTGATTTCAACTGTGAACATTTTGTGAATCACATTCACGATGTGGGAATCAAGAGCAATCAGGCTGAGGTAGCGAAGGGACTTGTTTTCGGTCTTCTTGCCATTGGATTTATAGCTGCTATTTCAAGAAACTAACATATTCAAACTTTAAACAATA
>CAZNRJ010000158.1:0-8265 GCA_964574945.1 uncultured Ohtaekwangia sp.
GTGAGGTAACAGTCCTGTGTCAATGAAGTAAGCTCTTTATTGGCGTTTTGGTTGTGGCCATTGGTATTGGTCGGATATTCAATACCCTTAATTAAACCAAGCGCGTTCGTTAATTTTCTAAACCCTTTCTCCGCTGCCTGCAGCGCTTCATTCGAAAAATCCAACGTGCTTGAATAATGGGATTGAAGCATAAAGAACCGGACGGTCATGGCGCTGTATCCCCTGTCCAGTAATGAATGCGTGCCTTCAAAAAGTTCGCGTGGCAAAAATGAGTTGCCTAAAGATTTGCTCATTTTCTGTCCGTTAACAGTCAGCATATTTGAGTGCAACCAATAGTTAACGGGTGTTTTTCCTGTTGCGGCTGTGCCTTGTGCTATTTCACATTCGTGATGCGGGAATTTTAAATCCATTCCGCCACCATGAATGTCAAATGTTTCGCCCAGGTATTTGGTGCTCATTACGGTGCATTCAATATGCCAGCCAGGAAATCCATCGCCCCAGGGGGAAGGCCAGCGCATAATGTGATGCGGGGATGCTTTCTTCCATAAAGCAAAATCAATTTTCTCCCGCTTTTCATCCTGATTATCTAACTCGCGGCCGCTTTCCATCAGCTCTTCAATATTGCGACCAGATAAGATTCCGTAGTGATGATCCTCATTGTATTTCCGTACATTGAAATAAACAGATCCATTGGATTCGTAAGCAAGCCCTTTATCGATAAGGTCTTTTGTCATCGCGATTTGTTCAACAATGTGGCCGGTTGCGCTCGGTTCAATACTGGGCGGCAGGATGTTGAACTGACGCATTACCTGGTGAAAGTCTTCGGTGTATTGTTTCACCACTTCCATTGGCTCGATTTTCTCCAGCCTTGCTTTTTTCGAAATTTTATCTTCCCCCTCATCGGCATCATTTTCAAGGTGGCCAACGTCTGTTATGTTTCGCACATAGCGTACTTTATATCCAAGAAACCGAAAGTACCTTGAAATAATATCAAAGCTTAAAAAGGTGCGCACATTCCCGAGGTGAACATCGCTGTACACAGTAGGGCCACACACATACATACCTACGAAGCCGGGATTGACAGGAGTGAAGAGTTCCTTCTTTCCGGATAAAGAATTGGTTAACGAAACCGGGTATTTTTCAAACTGCTCCATAATAAAATCAAGTCGCGAAAATACAACTAAATGCTTAAACGACTATGCCTGCCAGGTTGCCGGGGTGTGACAGATAAGATGATACATTTTCAGGTGTAATAACCTCTAACGGGAATAAGTAAGTGGATGGAATTTGCTTGTTGAAAATAAGGTAGTTCGCCAACGCCTGGATACCAAGTTTGGCCTGACGCATGGGATTTTGATTTATGATAAAATCAATTGAGCCACCCTGAAGTCCCAGTACATTTTCTTTGATAAGGTCATATCCAACAATACGAACAGCAGGATTTTTCTTCTTCAGATGCTGAGCTATCATATACACCTTAGATGTGCTGATGTATGCACCGGCTAAATCAGGTGTTTGTAAAATAGATTCAATTTGATTTTGAAATGCTGAGGACCCGGGGGTATTTAAAATGAATGTGCGCATCTTATGAGCCCCGCCTGATTTTTCAAAATAATCCCTGAAGCCGCGCTCTTTCTCAACCAGGTGAACGGAGTTGCTTAAGTCTTCGTCAATATGCACCATGGCAAAAGACGAATCAGGTTTCTGACCGATATTCATCAGCTCACCCGCCAGGCGACCACTCTTATATAAATCCTGGCCGATAAAGCTCAATGCATTAGCCTCAGCCAGGTGTGTATTGAAAAGTATGAACGGAATTTTAGTTTCCGAAAGTTTTTTAAAGAAAGGGAGAGAAGCATAGTAAAAGAGGGGCGCCACCAATACGCCATCCGGATGAGAGTGAAATACCTCCAGCGCTGATTCCTGGAATGACTCCTTTTTATGGGGATCATAATATTTGTGCTCCAGCGTAAACTGAATTCCAAATTGACCAAGCTGTGCTTCACCCGATTTAAGTCCATCAAAAGATTGTTTCCAATACGGATCGAGGGCAGGATTTGGGATTAAGCCAACAATTCGGTAGTTCTTATTCTTGCCAAGGGTCTGTGCAATTAAATTCGGTTTATAATGGATTTTATTGAGCACTTTCTCTATTCGCTTAGAAGCTTCCTTAGAGACTTTGCCCCGGTTGTGAAGAACCCGGTCGACTGTTCCCACCGAAACACCTGCCATGGAAGCGATATCCTTAATCCGAATATTATTTGGTTTCATACATGAGAAAGCGATCCATAAGCTCAAGGTCTGCTTTTGAGATAAAGTTCAAATTAAGAATTAAATTCTTTACTTGGTGTGTGCGCACACATTTATGCGTGTGCGCGGAAACAAAAACCCGGGGCGCAAATGATTGTTAGGGGTAAAATTACACCCTCAATCACCTGTTGCTAACGTTACGAAATCGATTTCGCAATCGATTGCGAAATTATTTATTGCGATTTTTGATGATAAAGAGCGATATATATTATAATTTGTTTCGATTTTACAAGTGCAGAATAATGTTTTATGAATTCTCCTGTTAACCCTTTTAATTTTTACACCTAAACAATTAACCCAATTTAAAACGATTATGAAAAAACTGTACAGCAAAACAAAGCACATGATGCTGCTGTTTTTGTGGTTGGCCGGCTCCTATGTCGTTCAAGCACAAGACAGGTCTGTATCCGGAACCGTAGTAGATGAAAGCGGTTCTCCCATGCCTGGTGTTAACGTTATTGTAAGTGGTACCTCCAATGGTACCGTTACCGACATTTCAGGTAAGTTCACCATTTCGGTTGGTACCGGCTCTAAATTGTTGTTTTCCTTTATTGGTTACACTTCCCAGGAAGTAGAGGTGGGGAATAACTCTGTGCTTGATGTAAGCATGAAGGTGGATGTTACCGAACTTTCTGAAATTGTGGTGACAGGTTATAGTTCTGAACGCAAAGCCGACATTATTGGTGCTGTGTCTGTTGTTAACAGTAAAGAGCTTTTGCAAACGCCAACGGCCAATCTTTCAGCAATGCTTCAAGGACGCGCTGCCGGTGTTGTTTCCAGTGGCGGTGGTGCCCCTGGTGAAGCAGCAAAGGTTAGGATAAGGGGATTTACTTCATTTAATGGTTCTGATCCGCTCTATGTTATTGACGGGGTTCCTACTACTGACGCTAACCGCGTAAACCCGAACGATATTGAGTCTATCCAGGTATTGAAAGATGCTACCGCAGCTTCCATATATGGTTCACGGGCAGCAGGTGGTGTTATAATTGTTACCACTAAGCAAGGGAAGTCTGGAACTATGCAGATTGATTATAATGTGTATGGAGGGGTTACTTTCATTCCCAAGAGCTATCAGCCGGAAATGTTAAATACGAGTGAGTATGCTGAGTATCTAAAATTGTCTGACCCAACAGCGAGCCATCCGCTTTTTGGATTGCAAGGCAATATAAACCCAAATAGCCTGCCAGCCTTTTATGTAACCAGTAATGCATTAAAGGCTGGTTACCCTGCAGGGGCTCCGGAAGTAAATCCCAGTTTATATACAATTGAAGATTATGGCAATATTTATCAAATTACCCCGGTAAGTGCAGGCACAAATTGGTTTGATGAAATAACACGTAATGCGGGTATTCAAAACCACCAGCTTCAGGCAAGTGGAGGGACCGATAAATCAAATTATTCAGTTTCCTTTAACTATTTTGACCAAAAAGGTGTCTATGTTAACTCTGCTTATAAGCGCTACTCTGTGCGGGTAAACACAGCCTTTAAGCCGAATCAATATATCAGAATAGGTGAAAATTTCCAGTTCAGTAATGAATCATTTCAGAATGCAACCGGAGGTGGAGCGAGAGGCGAGGCAAGTGCCTGGGCGCAATCATTTCGCATGGTGCCCTATATACCTGTTTATGATATAGGTGACCCATCAGGGAAGTTAGGTTGGGGAGGAAATGGTATTGGAAGTTCGGGTAACGGAACAAACCCGGTTGCCCAACTATATCGTGACAAAGACGATCAAAACCTGAACTACAAAATGTTTGGTAACGTGTTTGCAGAAGTAGCCCCCCTCAAGGGGCTAACATTGCGCACTTCCATGGGGGTTGATATGGGAACTTATTTCAGCAAGGATTTAGTAATCAAAACCTACGAACGGGCAGAAAACACGGGCACTACCGGGTTAAACCAGTCCACTTCTTATAGACTTAACTGGACTTGGTCTAACACTTTAACATATTCAAAAACATTTGGAAACCATACAGTTAGAGTATTAGGTGGCATTGAGGCTATAAAGCAAAATCTGGGGGATGGTATCTTTACTCAAAACGTGAATACCTTTGATTTTGAAGATCCGAACTTCGTGAGCCTTAATACCGACCAGGGTACCGGGCAAAACAGTGGAAGCACCCAAGGCCAGTTGAGAACCCTCTCATCTCTTTTCGGTAAGATTGATTATACCTATGCGGACAAATATCTTTTTAACGCAACCCTAAGAAGGGACGGATCATCTGCGTTTGGTAAGGAGAATACGTACGGAACCTTCCCCGCTTTTGGTGTGGGTTGGAGGGTGTCTCAGGAAGGGTTCATGCAGGGAATTGACTTCATCAGTGATTTAAAATTAAGAGGCGGCTGGGGCCAGTTGGGTAACCAGGGTCCTGTAAACGGACTTAACCAATACACCACCTTCCGTTCCAATGCCGGATTATCGAATTACGATATTAACAGAACTCAGAACTCGCTTGCAATCGGATATTCTGCATTTAATGCGAGCAGCCAGGCTACGAAGTGGGAAACGTCTGAATCTACCAACGTTGGATTTGATGCTTCATTGTTTTCTGGAAAGTTTGATATTTCGTTCAACTATTTTAATATAGATACTAAGAATTTGCTTGTAGGCGCGCCAGCACCTCCGTTGGGTGGTTTGTTATCACAACCTGCCATCAACTTAGGTAAGATGCGTAACCGCGGATTTGATTTTAACATCACTAACCGGGGTAAGATTACAGGCGATTTAGACTACGATGCGACCCTTACGTTCACTCATTTCAAAAACACAGCAATTGACTTGGATGGTAACCCTGAGACCTTCTTTTCAAACAATGCTTCCCGATTGAACAATGTTTGGAGGACTCAGGCAGGACACCCGATTTCATCCTTCTATGGCTATCAGCTTGATGGATTTTTTAATACACAAGGTGAAGTTGATGCGTTGGACATGGACGGGGCAAAAATTGGCAGTTGGAGGTTTAAGGATTTAAATAACGATGGAAAAATCGATGATGACGATAAAACGTTTATCGGCAATCCGCAGCCTAAGTTTATCATGGGTATTAATTTAGGATTACGATATAAAAGTTTTGATTTTTCTACATTCCTTGTTTGGAATTATGGTAACGACTTGTATAACTATACAAAGTACTGGACAGACATGCGGGTATTTGTGGGTGGTGTAAGTACCCGGGTATTGTATGAGGGCTGGACACCATCAAATACCAATGCTACCCTGCCACAACTTGGAAGCGGGGCATCCGATGGATATACCACCTTTATCCGGGCTAACTCAAACGACTATTATGTAGAGGACGGCTCTTATTTTAGAGGTAAAACAATTCAGATAGGGTATACCCTCCCGGCTGCAGCTGCTTCTAAAATCGGATTGACCAGGGCCCGTTTCTATGTACAAGGTCAAAACTATTTTACGATCACTAACTATTCTGGACCAGATCCTGATATTTCTATCCAGGGTGGTGAATTATCGATGGGGCTTGATGACGCAGCCTTTCCGAACCCAAGACAATTTCTGGTAGGATTAAATTTGACGTTCTAATTTTTTAAATTTTAAAATACTATGAAACTAAAATATATATCATACTTAACACTTACGGGCAGCTTACTTCTGGTAGGGGTTTCTTGTAGTGATTCGTTTTTGGATACCCCGCCTCCGGGCACTTATTCTGATGCATCACTTCAAAATTTAAAAGGGGTTGAAGGTATGCTGATCTCAACCTATGCAGCATTGGATGGTTCTTACTTTGAAAGCTGGGACAATAACTATTTTAACCAGGTTGGTGGCGCATCAAACTGGGTTTGGGGAAGTATTAAGGCAGGTGATGCTTATACAGGTACTGAACCTTCGGATGGTATTGACCAAAAACCCGTTGAACGCCATGAAACCCAGCCCAGTAACGGAACACTTTTGAACAAATGGAGAGGTTCTTATGATGGGGTTGCACATGCAAACCAAACATTACGGACATTATATGGCGGTGTAGAATCTGGTGCAATAGATGCAACTGTAGCAAAGCGAATTGAGGGCGAGGCAAAATTTTTACGCGCCCATTTTCATTTTGAAGTTTTAAAAGTATTTGGCGCTGTTGCGTATGTAGATGAAACTGTAACCAATGATAAGTTAAATGACCTTACAAATGAAACCCCGATTTGGCCGCAACTTGAAGCAGATTTTCAATTTGCTTATGATAATTTACCAACGACTCAAACCTCAGTTGGTAGAGTAAATAAATGGGCTGCAGGTGCATATTTAGCTAAGGTTTACATGTTTCAGGCAAAGTGGACAGAAGCCCTGTCGCTTCTTAATACAGTTAAAGGCGGAACTACATCAGATGGAATTACTTATGCACTAGAAGCAAAGTACAATGATAATTTTAATACTGATGCTGAAGCAGGAAATTCTGAATCGATTTTCGCCTATGAAGCTTCAGCATTGGATGGAAGCATTGGTAATGGTAACTATGAGAATACATTGAACCAACCGCATGGTAGTTCTGCAGAATATGCCGGTTGCTGCGGTTTCTTTCAACCTTCCTACAGCATGGTTAATTCATTTAAAGTAGATGGGGCAGGACTTCCTTTATTTGATACATACAACGATACTGATCTGTTAAGTGATGAAGGGTTACTTTCAACAGCTGCGTTTACACCGGATGCTACAACACCTCTTGATCCGCGGTTGGATTGGACGGTAGGAAGAAGAGGGATTCCTTACCTTGATTGGGGCGTGCATCCAGGGAATAACTGGATTCGGCAAGTTGCCAATGGAGGTCCTTTCTCACCAATTAAGAATGTTCCTTACCTGAGCGAAAAAGGCAGTACTGCAGCTTCTGTAGATTGGGGCTTTACATCAAATGCTACTAACGTGAAGATTATCCGTTATGCTGATGTGCTACTTTGGTTGGCGGAAGCTAAGGCGGAGACTTCGACTGGTGATTTTGGCTTGGCTGAAGTAAATCAGGTTCGTACCCGCGCAGCAAACGCTGCTGGTTTCGTTCAGGGATCTCCCGCCAATTACCAAATTGGTAACTACGCTGCTTTTGCAAATGAAGCTGATGCATTAAGGGCAATACGCTTTGAAAGAAAGATTGAATTTGGTATGGAAGGCCATCGTTTCTTTGACCTTGTTCGCTGGGATGCAGCTTCAAAAGCAGGTAAAACAAAGTTGGCTTTTGATATTGTAACGTACTTGAATGGTAAGGATTATTTCGCAAAAGAATTGGGCCCTAATCATACCCGAAACCATTTACTTGGCGCGTCTATGTCATCCAAGTTTAAGTATGAGCCTATTCCGGAATATGTGATTACCCAAACAAGAAAAAATGTTGATCAAACTGTAGAGTGGGGTGGCAGCAGAAATCCTAACTAATAGTTTATTATTTTAATATGGATATAAAAAGGGACTGTCATCGACAGTCCCTTTTTACTTTACAGCCTTACCTCTATAAAAAAAATGAGACTATAATTATTGATTTAAGTTTTACGAATCTCCATATCAAAGTACCTTTGCCAACGATAGATATTAAAATGAATATGATGATAAAGCGAATCCTTGCATTATGTTGTTGTGTACTGCTTATTATAAGCTGCCAGGTCAAAGACAAAACCCTTTTCAGGTTGATCGATACTTCTAAATCAGGCATTGATTTTAGAAATGATATCTTCGATAATGAACAGTTTAATATCATTACCCAGCAATATATTTATAATGGAGGGGGTGTAGCGATTGGCGATTTTAACAATGATGGACTGCAGGATATTTTTTTTACGGGCAACATGGTGCCCAATAAACTCTATTTAAACCAGGGAGATTTAAAATTCAAAGATGTTTCGGAAGAGGCTGCCATTGGAGGGTTCAATAAATGTAAATCAGGTGTTGCCCTGGTGGATATCAATGTGGATGGATTGCTTGATATCTACGTATGCGCAACCATGTCAGAAGATTCCACGCTG
>CAZNRJ010000159.1:0-8229 GCA_964574945.1 uncultured Ohtaekwangia sp.
ATATCCATGACCAATATGCCGGCATCGCGGATACTCTTTTCAATTTCAGGAGCCAGCTTATGATGTAAACTTTCGTATTCCGAAATCAGGACCGGATCATTTTTTAAATCTAATGCCAGGCAATACCGTTTCATGTTGATTGAGTAGTTGGTTTATATCCCCTAATTCCAAACCAGGCGATCACCAAAAAGCAAAGCAGCGGAATGATGTATGAAATTTGGATATTAGACTGATCGGAAATAAGTCCCATCAATACCGGAAACAGTGCCCCGCCAGCCACGGCCATTACGATTAGCGATGAACCTATTTCAGTATCCTCTTTTATATCTTCAATGGCAAGTGAAAAAATGGTAGGAAACATGATGGATTCAAAAAACGGAACAGCAAGCAGCGCCCACATCGCGAGTTCAGATTTTACTAAGGTTGCAACGGCAAGCAACACCATACAGATAAAAGAATATATGGTTAATAATCGATTGGCTGCAATAAACCGGGTAAGGTAGGTTCCGGCAAACCGGCCTGCCATAAAACCAAACATGGCCACGCCCAACCAAATAGCTGCATCCTTCTCGGGTGTATTGCTCGTGTATTTGGCAAACCGGATGAAGAAACTGGTAACACACACCTGTGCGCCCACGTAAAAAAACTGTGCTACAACACCCCATTTTAGGTGAGAGTGCTTCAATGCTTTTAGTACTCCTGATTTTTGGTTTTTATCTTCTACAGGAACTTCGGGCATAGAAGTAAAGTAGATGAGCGCTGCCACTGCAAGCACAACCACAGCAATTATGAGGTAAGGAATTTTTACTGCATTTGCTTCTAATTGCAGGTAGTCATTAAGCTGGCTTGCACTCATGGTCGCCAATTCGTTTTCGCTATGCTCAATGCCACTCAGGATTATATGGCCACCTATGAGGGGCGCTATAAATGCACCAAGTCCGTTAAATGATTGTGCGAAATTGAGCCGTGTGGTTGCCGTTTCGGGTTTTCCTAAAATAGTTACGTACGGGTTGGCAGCCGTTTCAAGAAAGGCGCAGCCTGAGGCTATGATAAACAGGGCTCCAAGAAAATACATGTAAACGCGGGTGTTGGCTGCGGGTAAAAATAGTAGCGCACCGATCGCGTAAAGGACAAGCCCAAACAAAATCCCTTTTTTGTAACCATACTTTTTCATGAACAGCCCGGCCGGTATTGCCATCACCAGGTATCCAATGTAAACCGATGAGTCGATGAGGGCAGATTGTAAATCACTTAGCCGGCATGCTTTTTTTAAATGTGGAATTAGAATGGGTTCCAGGTTATGTACAAAGGCCCACAAAAAGAAAAGACTCGTGACGAGAATAAAAGGAACCAAAAATTTTTGATGTGAGGCGGACATCGAAGGTTTCTTAGTTTGATTTAACTTATTGCGCGATCGAGATGCGTGTAACCGCCATCTACAAAAACCCATTGGCCGGTGGTATGACTGGATCGTTCGGAGAGAAGAAATACTACTGTGTCTGCAATTTCCTCTGCCTTCGTTAAACGGTTTTCAAGCGGGATTTTTTTAGAGACCAATTTTAATTTCTCCTGCGGATCGGGAAATTTTTTTAACCAGGATGTATATAATGGGGTTGATACTTCCGCTGGTATCACTGCATTTACACGAATTGAGTAGGGGAGCAATTCAACAGCCCATTCGCGCGTAAGCGAAAGTATGGCACCCTTGGCCGCTACATAGCCCGATGTTCCTCCCTGACCTGTTACTGCGGTCTTTGATCCAATATTTACGATTACTCCTTTTCTTTTCTTGAGATACGTGAGTGCATAATGCGCCATGAAATAGTAGTGACCTACATTGCTGTTCATGGAAGTTATAAATTTTTCGGGTGTTCCCTGTTCAAGGCCAATGCTATCATTATGGCCGGCATTATTCACCAGTCCATCAATGCGACCAAACTCAGTAATAATGTCTTCAATAACTTGCTTGCATGCATCGGCTGTTAACAAATCCGCTTGAAAAAATTTGACCTGATCACTTCGCGATGGCAACGTTTTGATGGCCTCCGGACTTTTATCAACAACGGCCACCATAGCCTCCTCTTCTTTTAAGATACGAACGATATCTTTACCGATACCCCGGGCACCACCCGTAACAATAATTACTTTGTCTTTTAAATGAAAATCCATTGCTAAAGATTGTAAAATCTTATCGCATTTTCACCCATTATCATTTGTTTTTCTGAATCGGAAAATGCGCTTGTATACTTCTCAATAATTCCGAGCTGTTGCTGATAAGAGCCGGCAACCAAACACACGGGCCAGTCCGAACCGTACATCACACGGTTTATACCAAAGAAAGAAAATACATTGTCAAGGTAGGGTTCAAAGTCAGCATACTTCCAGTTTTTCCAATCGGCCTCGGTAATCATCCCCGATAATTTACAGAACACATTGGGGAAGGTTGATAAAGCGGCCATGTTCTTTCTCCACGAAATTTTATCGGTCTTTCCGATGTGTGGTTTGGCAATGTGATCAATCACAAATTTTTGATCAGGAAATTGATTGACAAACCATACCGTTTCTTCAAGTTGATGTTCCTTAATAAGGATGTCGTAGGGGAGGTTGAATTTTTTAAGGGTCTTAATTCCACGAAGAAATTCTTTCTGCTTCATAAAACCGTTTGGCTCAGCCTGCACGATGTGCCTGACTCCTTTTAGCTTAGGGTGTTGACTAAAATGAAGCAATCGTTCTTCTACTATTTCAGACCGCAGGTCAACCCAACCAACAACTCCTTTTATAAATGAATGCTGATCAGCCAGATCAAGTAAGAAATTCGTTTCGTCTTCCGATTGATCGGCCTGCACGGCAACGCAGCCATCAAAATTATTTTCGGTAAGAATAGGGGTGAGGTGCGCTGGATAAAAATCTTTTCGAATCACCTGCATGTCTTCGGTAATCCAACTGTCGCGCACAGGATTATACTTCCAGAAATGTTGATGCGAATCGATTCTGGAAATTGGATTGAACCTTGATACTGGATACTGGATTTTGGATACTTGATTCATGATTCTATAAACTTGATTATAGATACTTGATTCTGGAACCTTGACATTTGAATCTTGATATAGATACTCAATACCATATATAGCAACCAGCATCAAGTATCCAGCTCAATTTCTAAACAGCTACCTGCCTCTGTTCACCCAAGCCTTCAATTCCCAATTCAACAACATCCCCTTTCTTAAGATAGACCGGTGGCTTAAATCCATGACCAACCCCGGAAGGCGTACCGGTAGAAATCACATCGCCAGGAAGCAACGTCATAAACTGGCTGACGTAGCTGACAAGATAGGGGATTTCAAAAATCATGTCATCGGAATTGTTGTCCTGCATCATTTTGCCATTCACCTTTAACCACATGTGCAGGTTGTTGAAATCGGCTACTTCATCTTTGGTGACTAAGTATGGGCCCATGGGTGCAAACGTATCACAACTTTTTCCTTTCACCCATTGCCCGCCACGTTCCAATTGAAATTCACGTTCCGAGTAATCGTTATGCACACAATAGCCTGCTACATAATTAAGGGAATCTTTTTCTTCCACATAGGTTGCTGTTTTTCCAATCACCACGGCAAGCTCAACTTCCCAATCAGTCTTTTGACTTTTGCGGGGTATCATCAGGTTATCCGTAGGGCCGCATAATGAAGATGTAGACTTTAAAAAAATGATAGGTTCTTTTGGCAGGGGCATATTGGATTCAAATGCGTGCTTTGCATAATTTAATCCCACACAAATTATTTTGGAAGGCCTTTGAAAGCACGGGCCAAGGCGGGTTCCTTCTTTTATAACTGAAAGCGAAGCTTTATTTTGATTCAACCACTTTTCGAACCTGGCGAGTCCATCGTTTTCAAAAAATGTTTCGTTGTAATCTTCGCCAAAGGCCGAAGCATCATACAACTTTTCATCCATTACTACTCCGGGTTTTTCGCGCCCCGGTTCGCCAAATCGAAAAAGCTTCATGTGTTTATGTATTTAATCGTATAAATCCACCGTCAATCGGGTAGTCGGTGCCTGTCACAAAACCGGCTTCGTCCGAACAAAGATAGAGCGCAAGGTTTGCAATCTCTTCGGGGCTTGCCATCCTTCCAATGGGTTGTGTTTTAGAAAGTTTTTCAAACATCTCTTTTTCCTTGCCGGGATAGTTGGCTTTTAAAAATCCATCTACAAAAGGTGTATGAACCCGACCGGGTGAAATGCAGTTACAGCGAATACCTTCCTGAACATAATCTTTCGCTACGGAAAGCGTCATGGAAAGCACAGCGCCTTTCGTCATTGAGTAAGCGAAGCGCTCGCCCACTCCAACGCCAGCAGCAACTGAGGCGAGGTTAAGGATAACCCCTTGCTTTTGCTTTTTCATAAATGGAATAGCAGCGTGCATGGAATTATAAACCCCTTTAACATTGACCTGATACAGCCGGTCAAAATCTGATTCGGTTGTGTTCTCTAATTTTCCGATGTGAGAGATGCCGGCACTGTTTACCAAAATGTTTATTGCGCTGAAGTCTTTACCGATTTGGTTGATAACCTCCGTAGTTTCTTTTTGTGAAGCAACGTTGCAGGTATACGCTTTTGCCAGATTTTTATTTTGATGAATTTGATGCGCTGTTGCTTCAGCGGCTTCTTTATTCAAATCAACCAGGCAAACGTGAGCGCCTTGTTGTGCTAATCCGATGGCAATCGCTTTACCAATTCCACTTCCACCCCCCGTTATCACTGCAATCTTTCCTGAAAGGTCGAATTTCATCTAGGCAAGATAGTGAGAAGTTTATTTTGCAGCTTCCTTTCGTAAAAATTCGAGCATTTTTTTCGTGTCGTAATTTCGGGTGCCCACTTCCTTCATTACTATTTTCCCTTCCTTCGAAATAATAAATGTGGTGGGGATGGAAGGCACCTGTAGTTGCTCGGCCAAGTACCCGGATGGCATAAAGACAGGGAATGTGTATTCATTCTTTTGTATATAAGCCTCTACCTTTGACAGCGCCTGATCTTTATCCAGCGAAAGCATGATAAATGTTATTGAATCATCTTTCATTTTTGAATACAGACTGTGTATGCCCGGCATCTCAGCTTTGCAAGGCCCGCACCAGGTAGCCCACAGGTTGATGAACACTACTTTGCCCTTATATTGATCGAACGGAAACTTATTTCCTTTCAGATCTTTAATCGTAAATCCATAATCAAATTTGGTTTCCTTATCAGGCCCGGAGGGATTTACGTTCAATATACCCGCCTTCAGTGCTGCTGATTGGGCCACAAATGTAATTTCTCCCATCAAACCAGTTACTTTTAGCAGGGCAACTATTATTATTACGGGAAGAATGGTTTTAATAAGGTCAATAAGGATTTTCATAATCTGAAACTGGCTTGGTTATTGAATTGGGTGGTCAAATGTCTTTAATTTTAATAACTTGGAGTAATTTATAAAGTGAAAATGTCTGGGAAAGGTTCTTTAATCGCTGCTTTTTTAATATTTCAGTGCACGTTTTCAATCGCTCAAAAAGTCAAGTACAAAGATTTGATTGAGTTATTGAACGCCAAGCAATATGAAATGGCTGAGCCGTTTCTTAAACGTTATTTGCAAACAGAAAAAGAAAATCCCAGTGCGTTTCTCTATATGGGGATCATTTACCAGGAGAACTCTGCCAAAAATGATGTCTTAAAGCAAACTGAAGTTTTACTTAATAATATAGACTCGGCCATTTTCTTTTTTGAAAAAGCATTGCCCATGCTTACTGAAAAGGAGATTAAGCGGCACGATGAAAATTACCAGACCTATGTGCGAAGGGATCCGCGCACCGCTGAGTTTTCCATTAAACTTTCAGATATCCAGTTGGACATTGAAACACGGGTGAAGGCATTAAAAGAGAAGAAGGAAAAGTTAAAGCCATTAAAGTCCAATTTTGTTCAGGCGCAAAAATTGTATGAGAAGTCGGGGTTGTTGTTTAAAGCTGTGCAGGATAAATACACAACCGAGAATGAAATGCTCCTTCGGTCGGATGATGCCCTGGTTGCAGAACTCAATGCATTAACGTTGGTATTTGATTCGTGCCAGGTAGCGTTTAAAAATTATAAAACCATACTTCCTGATTTGGGCAAGACCGGATATAACCAACAGCAAACCCTTTTAAAGATTGATGACTTTAAGAAAGATGGTATTGCCCCAGCTGACTTTATGTTGAATGATGTAAAAGTTTGGGATTACTCCGGCTGGGCGAAAAAATCTGTGGAGATTATTCAAAAAGAGATTGTCCCCATGCGCGATCATCTCGTGTCGTATGATATAGAGATCAATAAGCTTCGCGAAAAGTTAAAGAAGGATTCTGTATCCGTTAAAAACGACTTGACAAAACTGGTTGATAAGGTTCTGTACAATCAATTAAGTAAGTTTGATGCGAACCCGATACCGGCCGAACTTTTCAGAATGAAGATTGCCGAGTTAGAGTATCAGTCTGATCTTATTGCCAATAAACATTTGCGTGATTCCGCTAATGTGGTCGTACGGATGCACTGTATTCAATCTGAAATTACTTCCGTTCGTAAACTCGACAGTATCTCAGGCCATTTGGCGGCCCGCAACTTTGATGTGGATGCAATCAACTATAATCATTTTATTACCCATGCCTATGGAACAACTGCGGTGCTTCACAGCCTGGTAAAAACAACGAACGAATATGCACATCGTGAGCGTGCACGAAAAGAAAATGAATTGATTCAAGCTACGAATGCATTGAAGTGGGCAATTGCTGCAACTGACTCCATTCCCTTGTTTATGGAAGTGCCGGAATCAAGGGCCTCAAAACCTTTGGTAATTATACCCGAGACCTTTACGATCGGATTAAAATATAAGGACTCGCTGGCAGTCGGATATTTGTATAACATAACGCCATCAAGAATTCCTGATGCAGGAACAACATTTCCAATTGATGCTCCCAATTTTAAAAAAAGGAGCTTACCGATTATTAAAGGATTGGGTGTGCACGAAGGGAATGAAGTTTACATTGCATTGATCTATTCGCAAAACAAAGTAAAGGAAGGATTTCCAGCCACCATTGCACGTGTAAACAAAGCCACAGGGCTTGCCTGGTCAATCAATTATAAATTTGAGTTAACCCCTTCTGAATTACTTTATACAGCCAGCACAGGCGAACTCACTATTAAAACTACAGGCACTAATGGCGAAAGCCAGATTGTGGTAATCGACAAAAAAGGGAAAAAGATTCATTAGAAGTCATCTCAAAAATACTTCCAAGAGTGTATGTCATGCCGGATTTATTCCGGCATCCCATTTTGCAGCTCAAAATTCGAGATCGCGGAATCCCGCCTACTGCGGGATCCGCGATGACAAAGTATTTTTGAGATGACTTCTAATCATCAACAACATAAGATGTTATTGTTGAACTACTTCACTGTATTGCTGTACGGTTTGATATCCACCATTTTAAGAACATTGTTTTTCTGATTGATATCCGCCATCCGGCCACTGGGGTCAATTTCAATGCTGTCAATGTCACTTGTTTTCCGTCCAACATTTAGCATGTAAGTAGGATTCACCCACGGCCAGGCTTCTGCGTCAATTCTTTTTATTGATTTGTCCTCAATGGGCTTGCGTCCCATCTGTTCGTTTGTAGGAATATAGAAAAGTTCTTTGTTGCCATCTTTAAAGGTTACCAGCAAATCGATTGGCATTGGAAATTCTCCAATGCGCTGCAACTCAACAAAGGCCGATTCATCTTTATCGATAACACTGCCAATACCATAATCAATCCGTTTGGTAGTTTGAATCCAGTAGCGATAGTACCAATGCAATTGCATGCCGGAAGTCTTTTCCATTACCCGTAGAAAGTCGTTGGGTTCGGGATGCCGCATCTTCCATGTATTGTAGTAACGCAACATTCCGGTATAGAAATTTTCGGTGCCAATAATGTATTTCAACTGGTGAAGAAAAACAGATCCCATACTATAAGCAGCGGTGCTGTAGGCGCGATTTGTATTGAAGTGATCGGAATGCTGACTGGCAGGCTCCTGCAAACCACTGCTTACCAATCCATAATAACTTTTATAACTGCCTGAATGCGTAACAGGTTCATTGTAAATTGAATTCAGCGCCTCCTCACTGGCAAAATCCGTGAAGCCTTCATCCATCCATGCATGAAGCGCTTCGTTGGAAGCCAGCGTCATTTGAAACCA
>CAZNRJ010000160.1:0-2931 GCA_964574945.1 uncultured Ohtaekwangia sp.
TGCCGAATTCTCATCTGTATGCCATGAATACGGAATTAAATTTATTGGCCCCACGCCAGACATGATTCATGCCATGGGCGATAAAGCCACTGCTAAAGCTACCATGATAAAGGCAGGCGTACCCTGTATTCCAGGTTCCGATGGCTTGCTCGAATCAGTAGAACAAGGCATGGTCATCGCAAAAAAAATAAAATACCCGGTTATCGTCAAGGCAACTGCAGGCGGTGGTGGCAAAGGAATGAGGATCATCAATGATGAGTCTGAATTTCAAAAAGCGTGGGACGATGCCAAACGTGAAGCGGGCGCTTCCTTTGGTAACGATGGCCTTTATCTTGAAAAATTTGTTGAGGAGCCTCGTCATATTGAAATACAAGTGGTGGGCGATCAATACGGAAAAGTGTGCCACCTCTCCGAGCGTGATTGTTCTATCCAGCGCAGACATCAAAAGTTAGTTGAAGAAACCCCTTCCCCTGTTGTGAGCCAGGAATTGCGCGAGCGTATGGGTGAAGCGGCCATCAAAGGCGCAAAGGCGATTAACTACGAAGGTGCAGGAACCATAGAATTTTTAGTTGATAAACATGGTGATTTTTATTTCATGGAGATGAACACGCGCATTCAGGTGGAGCATCCGATCACCGAAGAGGTTACAAACTATGATCTTATCAAGGAACAAATTAAAGTAGCTGCCGGTGTACCCATTTCAGGTACTAACTACTACCCAAATTTGTTTGCCATGGAGTGCCGCATTAACGCGGAAGATCCAGCCAATGGATTTCGTCCATCACCAGGTAAAATCATTAACCTGCACAAGCCGGGCGGTCATGGAGTGCGCATCGATAGCCATGTGTATGCGGGTTATACCATTCCATCCAATTATGATTCAATGATTGGAAAGTTGATTGTAACGGGTCAGTCACGCGAAGAAGTAATCACCCGCATGAAGCGGGCCCTTAGCGAATTTATCATTGAAGGTGTTAAGACAACCATTCCTTTTCATTTGAAGCTGATGGACAATCCTATTTTCCGTTCCGGAAAATTCACGACTAAATTTTTAGAAACTTCGTTTGATTTTGACGAATTGAAGTAGATCATAATTGACCTATAGCAAAGGCTTCCCGAAAAATCGGGAAGCCTTTTTGTTTTCTCATCACCGGATTAATACTTCAGAATATCATTGAGTGTTTTCACGGCAAGGGTAAGTTCAGTTTTTTCAACGTCCCCTACTTTACTGATCAGCCTGTCTTTTGAAACAGAGCGAATATGGAACACAAGTAATTCTGACTCTTGTTTTAACCCGTTCACTTTCGTGGGACGTATGACCGGATTGCCTTTATAATTTTTTATTTTAGTTGTAAGCGGAGAAACGATTACAACACCAAGATGCTGGTTCAATAAATTGCCGCTAAGGATTACAACTGGTCGCTGACCGGCCTGCTCACTTCCTTTGATTGGATTTAAATCAGCATACCAAATTTCGCCTTGCTTCACTTTTCTATCTGATTCAAATAATCCTCCATACCTTCTTCAGCAATTGACAAAATATCGCTGTCGGTTGCCGCTTGCTTATAGGATCGGATATACTCGGCTTTCTCAAGGTGCTCAAGATAAAGACGAAGTGCATTTTCAATCAACTTGTTTTTAGGCATAGAAAGCGCCTTTGCCTTCTCGCTTAGCGATTGAAGGAGATTATCAGGTAGTGTACTGGTGAACGTTGCCATTTTTAAGTAGAATTAGGCAAATTTAAATAATATAAATATGAATTACAAATATGATATATATTTAAAATTCATAATGGGATCCTCCAGAGATTCAAAATTCAACTTTCTTAATCCGCTCTACCATTTCGAATACAGCCGGGCATACTAAAGTATTTTTATAAGTAAGATCCATGATTTGCGCCATTTTCTTCCGGTTGGTATGAGGGTATTCACGGCAAGCTTTTGGGCGGCTCTCATACACTTTGCAATAATTGTCTCTATCCAGAAAAGGGCAAGGCGATGATTTCAACACATAATCTTTGTCTTCATCCACGCGAAGATATTGCTCGATAAACTCGCCTGGCTTTACCCGTAAAGCTTTTGACACGCGCTCAATATCAGTCTGGTAAAAAATCGGGCTTGTAGTTTTACAACAGTTGGCACAGGTAAGACAATCTATTTCTTCAAACACTTCATTATGCAACGCATGAAATTCATCATCAAGCTGGCGCGGATTTTTCTTTTTTAAAGAAGAAAGAAACTTCTTGTTCTCTTTGGCTTTATTCGTTGATGTTGATCGAAAGCGTTCCAAATCCATAGTGGTAAAGGTAATGCCTTTGCACTTATATTTTAATGAACTTTGGTACGTCTGATCTTCGATATCATTACTTAATTTGGGTTCCCGGGTTTTGGATTTGGTAAATATCCAGGAATAATTGAAGTAAGAAAAGTTAGTAGCTGGTTAAATACCTACCGATAACAAATATTCTGGTACGGACAGTAGCGGCATTTCTTAATAACGGTAGTCTGATCGAATGCTGCGGTAGGATTAAAAATTTCTTCCAATAACAATTTTAAATGCGCTTCAAATTCGGGAAGCAGTGCATTGATATCATAAACGCGCTGGTTATTGATCGTTAGTCCAAATTGAAAGGAGTCATCAAACAAATTAAGCCGGTTAATTAACCCGGGAACAATCCGGGCATCGGCAGCGGAAACAGCACGGTTGTTTTTATACAACAAGGCATAGATAAAAGTTTGAAAGGCTGCTTTCCGGTCCTTCTCATCGCGCAAGAACAGTGATGCAACGCTTTCGAAATCAAGTTTATCCCTTCCCGTTTTATAGTCAATAATGCGCACCTCATTGCCTTTGCGATCTACCCGGTCGATCGTGCCGCCCAGCACGGCATAGCCCGGAGCCTGATCTATTTTGGTGCGATACAAAAGACCTGAG
>CAZNRJ010000160.1:2941-3285 GCA_964574945.1 uncultured Ohtaekwangia sp.
GAGTTCAACAGCTTCCATCACAAACGGAGTTCGTTGTATGTCCAACTCAACAATCCGGTTAATAAATTTCTTAATCACTTCTCGCACAATAAGCCCCTGCCCTTCATAAACAACTTTCTTTCCCGGCTCCAGGTGATACGACAATGCAAAAACCTGATCAATTAATTTATTAAACACAGTTTCATACTGATCGAAGTCACCAATCTCCACAAGATTGTTTTTCTTCTTTTCTGCAAGCTGCTTGTAAAAGCGCTCCATTACCTTATGGAAAAAATCACCCAGCACCCGTGCATCTAAATCTTCCTCTACTTCTATCGGTTCTTTAATTTTCGCAATGTGTTTGA
>CAZNRJ010000160.1:3295-8208 GCA_964574945.1 uncultured Ohtaekwangia sp.
TGAAATAAAACTTCAACCTGCATTCCAAATAGGTATTTAAAGCTGAAGGTGAAATCCCTTTGAAATAAGCATTGCCCAAATTAAGCTGAGTAAGTGCCGCCAGTATTTTATCATCTTTTTGAATGGTGATTGCAGTTATGGAAGCAGGCTGAATCGAGTTATGCAATGCGTGCCGTTCCAATTTCAAACCACTTTCATAAATCAATTGTTGCAGATACCTGCTCATTTCGCCCTGACCCAACACATCGGTTTCGGAATTGTAGAACAGGAATATGTTTTCTGCACGTTGCATTACCCTGTAAAACAAATACGCATACATAGCATCCTGATGTTCGATAGTTGGCATGCCATACGCCTTGCGGATATTATACGGAATATAAGAGCCCTTGCTGCCAAAAGAGGGAAAAGCTCCTTCGTTTAGCGAGAGTATGAATACATTTTTGAAATCAAGGTTTCGGGTTTCGAGTACACCCATCACTTGCAAACCTTTTAACGGCTCTCCGGTAAATGGAATTTTTTCAGCTCGTACCAATTGTTTTAAAAGTCGTAAGAAAGACTTGAGCGCTTTATTCCGATCCTTTGTATTTATTTCCACTGCTTGCACGGACACTACTTCGCCCATGCGGTTCAGCAGTTTTATAAATTGAATGGCATATTCCCGGTCAAAGTCAGTCAGGTTGGATAAGGAACCAATCTCAGAAATGATTTCAGAGAGATAACTTATTGGCACTTCCGTTGATTTCTTAAATATCAAGCGATGGACAGGCACAACCGAAGCCAGGAAGTTTTCAGGAATGTGAACCCAATTGTGTTTTAATATCTCTTTTCTTTTTGCATTCGCTTCAGCCGCATCGGCAGCAACAATGTATGGGTGACCCAGTAATGCCAACACTTGCCGGTGATTGAAGTGTCCGTTTTTTTCTGCAATCTGAAGTTCCACCAACAGCTCAACCAGGTTAAAGAACGGAGTGCTGCTTAACGAAAAGCCCATAGTAACATTCAATTTTTCAACACTTCCCGCAATGCCATGAAGCACAGGCATGAGTAATTTTTCATCGGGCAGCACAATGAGCGTATCCTCTGGGATAATACCCTGCTTTAACTGCTCTCCTAAAATTTGTGCCATCAGTTTGGTTTGCCCAACCGGTTGTGGCGAGCTGTAGAGCTTAATTGATTTCTGACTTCTGAAATTAGAAGGAAAACTTTTTATGAATGTATCTTTTAATATAGCGTGCTGTTGATACTCGCGGATAAACATGCCCGCTTCCTGCCGGTCATTGTTTACGTAATAATCATCACCATCCCAATGCATTTTACTTCCCAGCTTCACAAAATGAGAAATTATCTTTTCCTCTGCCTTCGTTAAGGCATTGAACCCAACAAAATGTATCTCTGTTGGATTTCTCTTTAATTGCTTTCCTGATTCAACAGCATCGACTACACTGCGATGGAGCATCCCCTCATAAGCCAAACCTTCTGCTTCTAATTGGGCACGGAATGTTTTATACAACTCAAACAATTTTACCCAGACTTCAATAAACTTCTTTTTATTTTCATTCAGGGTTTCATCAAAGCTTTGCCAAAAATTTGTAAGGAACTCTCGCTGTTCATCGGTGAGGTAATCAAAGCTTGAGTCTAACTCTTTTTGATTTCGTAAGTCTTTAAATAACTGTTGGGCATTAACAAGATACTTGTCAATCTCATCAAAGTCGCGCAGCAGCATATCGCCCCAAAAGTAAAACTGATCGAAGGGTTCGTCTTTTCCACTTGCCTGAACAACCTGTTGGTAACTTTTATGCAGGCGATGGACCAATTCCAGTTTATCGGGCACCCTTGCCGTTGCCATCTCTGAAATAAAATC
This sequence comes from uncultured Ohtaekwangia sp., assembly GCA_964574945.1. Classification (GTDB taxonomy): domain Bacteria; phylum Bacteroidota; class Bacteroidia; order Cytophagales; family Cyclobacteriaceae; genus ELB16-189. The sequence goes on from CAZNRJ010000160.1 coordinate 5,157, forward strand.
TTCAATCGTAATTAAGTTGGGTGCAAACAAAGGCTTAGTAATAATTTCACTTACGTGCTTGCGAAAATATAAAGCGGCTCTTCGGTTTGGGAACACAAGAGTTACTGAATCCCAGGTGGGATTTTCTTTATTTAATTGTTCTGCTAATTCGCGTAGATACGATTCCATGTTAAAATCCCAATCCTAATTGTGTGTCGTCCTTCTTTTTACTCTTACTTGTCTTGCCGGGCGGAACAGAAACCACATCACCGGTTTTTGTGTACAATAAAAAGCCCTCCACTTCCATAAAATTCATTTGATACAGAATGGCAATGTATTCACCAACCTGATGCTGATCAGCTTTAGCTGGCTCCCCGGTTTTAAAATCAACAACCACAGCTTTGCTGCCATTAGTCATCAATCGATCGATACGGTTGTCACCGCCCCCCGGTATAATGATCGGCACTTCCGTGCGAACTCTCCAGGATTCAGAAAACCAGGAAGCAATTAATGGATTCGATAACAATTCAGTCATCAATTCATAAATCCGCGGCTTCTCTTCTAATGAGATCAGGCCTTCCGACACCAGTCGCTCCAGCACTTCCTCCCATTCGTTTTGATATTTTACTTTTGAAAGAATAGTATGAACATGAATTCCGTAGCGTACTTTTTCAAAAGTCTCGTTTTCCGTTTTATTAAAAAATCCTTTGGCCGTTTGCCGGATCACCAATTGCTCGCGCCAGGAAGTTGCCGGATAATGATTCAATTCAATAGGAACCGATGTCACTTTTTGATTTTTTTCCTGAGCAACGGACCAGGTGCCTGAATTCCAGGTTTGCGTTGCCTGGTCCCAACCTGATTTAAGTTCAAGCGATTGTTGTATTCCATCAATTAATAGTCCGCCCACCGTTTTCTTTTGGGAAGGCAACATCACAATCAATCCTTGCTCTGCACGGGTAAGCGCTACATACAACAGGTTCAAATTATCCAAGTAACTGCGGCTGCGCTCCTCTTTGTAATATTCAGAGAACACTGTATCATCCAGCGTGCTTGAATATTTGACGGGCAAGTGACCTGCTTTGTCAAACGGAACTTCCGCAGCTTGCACCCATAGATTTGAATCGCGTCCAAACCCATGATCTAAATCCCACGCGCAAAAAGGAACGATTACATACTTAAATTGAAGCCCCTTTGCTTTATGCACAGTAAGAATTTGTACGGCATCCACCTCGCCCGAAACCTGAATTGACTTTTTGAATTTTATAGTTTCCCACCATTCAAGGAACACACCAATGTCATTTCGCTCGCGATTGGAAAACTCCAACACCAAATCCTGGAACGATTGTAAATAGGCCAATTCCCCGGTAATTTTTCCTAAATCAAAGAGTTCGATTAACGACTCTGTTAATTCAAACAATGGCATCTTCTTCAGGGTCACCTTGCGCTTAGTGAACGACCCAGGTAAATTATTTTCAAAATCAACTTGATTCGTAACTGCAAAAACATCTGTCAATGCCCGGTCCGGCTCATGCAACCTTGCATACTCATAACCAAGCTGCGCACGCGCAATTGCATTTTCGGGGTTCAGCAAATAATGCAACGCACTGATAAGCAGGTTCACGGAACTTGCACCATCCAACCGAAGTGATTCGTTGGACACTACTTCGTATCTGTAATCGGGTTTCGCGTCTTTAGAATTTTTATACTGAAGCAGATGTTGGACAATAAGCTGACCATCGCGGTTATCGCGAACTAATATTGCAATATCTTTTAATGCTACACCCAACCCTTGCAGGCGTTCGAGATGCTCCGGTATTCGATTCAATGCTATCTCCTTCCACTTTCTGTCTTCTTCATCTTTCAGCAAAGCAATAGAGACAAAGCCGGTTTCCGACTTATAAACTTGTTGGGCAACATCCGCATAGGCTTCCGTTGAAATTGTTTTACCTGTCTCACCGGCCACAATAGCAGAAAGTGACTTAAATAATTTATTATTGAATTCAACAATGGATGAAGCACTTCTGAAATTGTGATTCAGTTCTTTGGAGCCAACCCGATGCTCGCCCACTTCTTGCTCTACTTTCTGTTGAAGTAAGTTGAGATCGCCTCCGCGCCAGCGATAAATTGCTTGCTTTACATCGCCCACTACCATGCTTGGGTAGCCCTGATCCAATCCGTTGGTAAGCAACGGGAGAAAGTTTTTCCATTGCAAGCCCGAAGTATCCTGAAATTCATCGATCAGGTAATTGCGATAGAACGACCCGACTTTTTCATAGATAAAAGGAGTATCACTATCCTGAATCACTCCATTTAAAAAGCGTGGCGCATCCGCCAGCAACATGATGCCGTTTTCATCTTTGTATTCTTTTAGCTTTCGCGAGATGTCGGTAATCAAGCCAAAGGAATAAAAGTTGCTGAGGGCAACTTCGGCTGAGAGTGCAGTTTTGTAATTCCGTTCCCGGTAGTCAATGATTTCATTCATCAACGGGATTAGTTTCTCATCGGCCAGCTTGATCAGAATGCCTTTGTGAATGGTATCCTTATCGGGAAAATTTTTACTGCTCTGATATTCATTCAATGGCCGCTTGCCTAATTCCTTCTCATCAAATTGCTTTACCGATGTGTGTTTTGAAATTTTCTGAAACCAACTGTAAACACCGCCACCGGCATACTTAAAATCAGCGGCCGTTAGGTTTTGTTGTTGAATCAGTGTTACTGCCTCTTTTGCCTTTGCAGTTACAACATTTAAAAACTCAAATTTTCGTTTCCTTAGTTTGGTTAATAAATCCGAAAAGAAGTTTGGCTGCCCGGTCACTTTTGTAACCTCATCTTCAATTTCACGAAACTCTTCCTTAAAAATTTCTTCTGAAAATTTGATCAAGCTGCTTCGAACATCCCACGCGCGTTCATTCTCAAGATTTTCGTTGGCAAAATCAACTACCCACTTAGTCAGTTGTTCGTTGCTTCCCAATTCATCCATCAAATTATCAATCACCTCTTCCATAATGGGCTCTTGCTCTACCTCCAACCGGTAGTCTCCCACCAGCCCTGCTTCGCGGGTAAACGAACGAAT
>CAZNRJ010000161.1:0-8150 GCA_964574945.1 uncultured Ohtaekwangia sp.
CCAATTCGGATATTCATTTTACAGGAAGCGGTTATAACTTCGTGTTAAGTAAAGTTGTTGCCCACGACCGGCCTACACACTTCGATCCCAAGGTTTATTTAAATCCTGCTAAAATTACCATCCCGCAATATCAATACCGGGTTGGCTACTACATCAACGACAAATATTCTATTTCATGGGGCTTCAATCACATGAAATATGTAATGGACCGATACCAGACTGTAAAAATTAATGGTACGATCAATACCCCTGAAGCAGGCATTTATAACGGCATCTATGAAAACCAGGATATTGTTCTTAATGAAGATTTCCTGACATTCGAACATACCAACGGGCTCAACTATTTAAATTTCAACCTCGACAGGATTGAAACCCTGTGGGTAGGAAAGCAACAACGAATGAGCCTAAGTGCATTGTTCGGTGTTGGAGTTGGAATGATGTATCCTAAAAGTGATATTAAACTCTTTGGAAAACATTTGGATGAGTGGCATGTTGCAGGCTATGGGGTATCTTCCTTGCTGGCCCTCAGGTTCGAGTTTCTCAAGAATATGTTCATACAAGCCCAGCTTGAAGGCGGGTTTATTAATATGCCCGATATCCTGACAACGGGCGATTATCAGGCTCGGGCCAAACAACATTTCTATTACCTGGAGGAAACCATAACTATTGGGGGTTACATCCCGCTGTTCCATAAGCAAAAAAAATGACCGATTAGTGTTTAAGGATAATCACCTTTGCTACAGAAACAGCAAGATAATCCGAAATACCGCTATGGGCTCTCAGTAAAACACCTCCATACCATTGATTGGTTATATGAAATCCCATTGTATATACCTGGTAAATTTTATCAGCATTGGAGTTGGGAGGCGCAACATAATAGGCAAATTGTTGACCAAAAAGCAACTTACCAAAGTAGAAATAATGCTGAAGGCTTACGGAAGCTAAGAACGGATTGTATGGCTCCCCCCTTCTTTCCTCCAGCACTTTATTGATGCCGTCATACACCAGTTCACCCCCCACACCCACACCATTAATCCTGCTTAATTGTTTTATCAACCCTGCATTAATTTCAGCTACTAATTTTCTTGTTCCATCTTCAAGATGTTGACCTGCTGCAGCGTGCAGGATTAACTTAAGAGGATACTCAACTAATTTCTCATGCACCCGCGAGGTTAATTTTGCTTTGTTAAACTGATAATCAACTTTTACAGCTAACGTTGGGAAATTAATACCCCAGTTAGGATTGCGGGCTCCGCCATTGGAAATGTGATTGAACTGAGTGGTAACACCCGCATTAAAAGCCTGGCTGATTTTGAAGTTTGCAGACAGTCCAAGTGTTAATAAGAAACTAACCGGGCTGCTATAAAATAAATTTTCATGATTTGAATCCGGATGATATTCATTGTTGAGGTAGCTTAACCCTGCCCCGCCACGCAAAGAGAATTGAAACGGTTGAGAATAATAAAGATAGGGCTCTGCATAAACAGCAAGGTTGAATGCGCTACCTAATATCTCCTTGTTTTTAAAATCGACATAACTAAATGAAAGTCCGGTTTTGCTATAACAATTGCATTGATTCCAGGCTCGCTGTGTATTATTGATAAAACTGAAATCGGCCTGTACCATAACCGGGTGCGATTGAGCAAAGGGTTTCAATCTCGGTTGTGTTACTATAACACCACTATGAAATGAAACGCCCGCAAAATATAACCTGCTTGAGTCGTGCGATATAGTTTGGCCAGTAACTTCCGTAACGAAGAAACAAAAATATAGTATCACACATTCCGCATATTTCATCACATCAAATGAGGCTAAATTTGCTGAAAATCGCCATAAGCAATTTATTACCCGGCATCTAAAATACCGTTTTATTACAGAATTAAGCCTTAATTAATGGATCATTAAATCATTCCAGAATAAAAAAATAATTCTTGTCCGATTCAGGCATCCTCACCCGTCATGGAAGAAATTTTGTTTAACTTAATCATTTAAAATTTATGGAAAAGTTCATGTTAATTTTTCACGGTGGCAGCGACATTGCCCCTGAAATGAAATCACCCGAAGCCATGCAAAAGCACATGCAAAAATGGTTTGCCTGGATTGAGAAACTCAGTAAGGAAGGCCGCTATGCAGGAGGCGAAGCGCTGGTACCTTCCGGTAAATTTATTAGCGGCAAAAATAAGGTTGTTACCGATGGCCCTTTTGCCGAAAGTAAAGAATTAGTAGGCGGCTATTTTATTGTGAATGCAAAAGACATTGACGATGCAATTTCGTTATGTGCCGATTATCCTGATTTTATTTACAATGGTAAGGTGCAGGTAAGGCCCGTGCAAAAAATGGATATGTAACGGTTGGCTTAAATTTTCTTAAGAAGAAATAAACTTGGCGCAGTCAACACACGATGTGCATCTTTTAATCGGCCATCTTTTTCGCCACGAGGCGGGAAAGATGGCCGCTGTGCTTACCCGCTTCCTGGGTGTTGATCATTTTGATACTGCCGAAGATTTAGTACAAGACACCTTGCTGAAAGCCATGGAAACGTGGCGCTTTCGCGGGATGCCGGATAACCCCACTGCGTGGCTTTATAAAGTGGCACGCAACAAGGCAATCGATTGGGTTCGTGAGCAACAACGAAAGGCTAAGCAAACAAAAGAATCAGAGTCTACTGCAACAGTAGAAGAATTATTTCACGAAGATGAGATTCAGGACAGCGTGCTCCGCATGATGTTTACCTGTTGCCATCCCAGTATTCAACCGGAATCGCAAATTGCACTGACATTAAAAACACTGGGCGGATTAAGTGTGACAGAAATAGCCAATGCATTTCTTACCACGGAAGATACCATTGCCAAACGCATTTACCGTGCAAAAGAAAAAATAAAAGAAGGGAAAATTAAACTGGAGCCACCCGGTGTGTTCGAAATGCCTTCGCGATTAGACAGCGTACTACACGTTCTATACTTGCTGTTCAACGAAGGGTATCACTCCAGTCATGGCGATACGATTATCCGTGAAGATTTATGTGCCGAAGCCATGCGGCTTACCTACCTGCTCATCCAACATAAATCCACCAACCTGCCGAAAGTAAAGGCGTTGATGGCACTGATGTGCTTGCAATCCTCGCGGTTTGCTTCACGCACGGGTGACCTTGGACAAATCATTTTATTAGAAGAACAAGACCGGTCAAAATGGAACCAGGAGTTAATTACAAAGGGACTTGATTTTTTAGAGCAGTCGTCAATCGGTGATGTGGTAAGTGAATACCATGTTGAAGCTTCGATTGCATCCGTTCATGCATTGGCTAAACGCTTTGAAGATACGCGTTGGAGTGCTTTGGTCAATCTCTATAAAATTTTAAGCGAGTTAAAACCCGGCCCAATGACGAGCTTGAACCGCGCCATTGCCATTGGTTATGCGGAATCCCCCGAACAAGGAATTAACGAATTAGAAAAAATCGATAGCCTGAAAGATCATTACCTGTACTTATGTGCTCTTGGCAATTTCAAGCTGCTAAACGGAAATAACAATCAAGCCAAAATTCTCTTTGAAAAAGCATTACTACAAACCACCTCAGTTCGTGAAATAGAATTGCTCAAAAGAAATATTGATAAGTGCGGATAGTTTAGAAATGCCATATAAGGCTGTCCGGAATTTATCTCAAACCTACTGACATAGGGCTGTCAATAATCTTTTCTTTCTTGCATAAAAATGAAATATGGAGCCTTTAAAAGAAATGTTTAATCATGCGTACTATCAAAGCCTTGCCAGTTCAATCAAAGAGGTGCATCCTTCTTTCAAGATTAACTCCTTTCTGAAAGATGCAATCATGGATATTAGCATGCGATCGCTCAATGAACGAATGCGCCATACGGCACACACCCTACAACACTATTTGCCTGATGACTATCGAAAATCCATTTCCATTTTAATGGATACGGTCACATTGATGCCCGGTGGGTATACTGCCCTGGTTTTTCCTGAGTTTGTTAGTCTTTTCGGGAAAGCTAACTACAAGGTATCTATTGATGCCCTAAAATACTTTACCCGGTTTGGTTCATCTGAGTTTGCAGTTCGTACTTTTCTAAAATTAGATTTGAATAGAACCTTAATGAATATGTACAAGTGGTCTGAAGATGACAATGTACATGTCAGGCGTTTAGCTTCAGAAGGCAGTCGTCCACGATTACCCTGGTCTTTCAAACTTGATGAAATTATTCAAAACCCAGAACTAACCAGGCCTATTCTCGAAAATCTAAATTCAGATAATGAACTCTATGTTCGTAAATCAGTTGCTAATCACTTAAATGATCAAACAAAAGATTCACCTGATTATGTTACACAACTTGTAAAATCGTGGGATAGAACTCATCCTCACACAGCATGGATTGTAAAACGAGGATGTCGTTCGCTATTAAAGCAAGGGCATAAACAATCAATGGCCATTTTCAATCTGTCACCAAATGTTGATGCTACAGTAAAAAATTTTACATTGAATAGCCGAACTATTAAATTGAATGAAAAATTAGAATTTCAATTTTCGTTGGTTTCGAAAAAAAATAGGAGTCAGCGACTGATGATTGATTACCGAATCCACTACATCAAAAAGACAGGAGCACAACTCCCAAAGGTTTTCAAGCTAAAAGAAGTAACGCTCAATCCAAAGGAGGAAGTCAGCATTAAGAAGATGACACGCTTTCAGGATTACTCTACTCGTCAACTGCATAGTGGCACACATCTATTAGAAATTCTAATAAATGGGGTGATCGTAAAATCGATTAAGTTTGAATTTATTCGGTAACTGAAAACTTCTGTTTCGGCATTGCAAATACAATGTCGTTTAGTTAAGATGTCACCCCTTCGGGGTTTACGATAACCATTGGATTGCTTTCTACAATCATGTCAGCCTTTCAGGCTTTCACTAATCCCGAAGGGATGATAGGATTATAGAAATAGCATGAGGCACAAAGCAGAACCCCGAAGGGGTGACATATTGTCCTTAACTAAACGACATTGCATTGCAAATGCTGAACAGCTTTGAAAGCTTCCTGATAGTTTTCAGGCACACGAACTATGATAAAAAGGATTTTAAATCCAGCATTAGTGATGGCTGTCATTGCTTACAACATCAAAAAGACGATGAAGTTCAAAACCAACAGACCTATGGCAGCGATAATAGAACTAACGCAAGAGGGAAATCAATTTCTTAATTCTCTTTTTTTCAATTGCATTTAGCTCAATGTTGAAGTTAACTTATCAGGTAAGTAAAATTTCAGACTTCAGAACTACTTATCCACAGAGTTATTCACAATTCAGCAGATAGCATCAAAACTTTTTGAAATTCATTTCTAACGAGATGTTGTGCAACAGCTACCATTGTTGTGCGCCTGTTTGCCTTTTTATTCTACGTTCCTATTAAATTGATAATCTCTTTTTCAGTTTTGTCTTCACTTGGTCGCGTTTCAAATCCATCAGCAATTGTTTTTCCATTTTTGTCTATTAAAATATAGTGTGGGACTCCATTAAGTTGTAGTTTTTCTCTTAATTCTTTACTCTGTTCTTTGTTGAGAAAATAATGTGTCCCTTTTAAGTCAAATTCTTTAAGCGTGTTTTTATAAGCACGCTCTTCTGATTCAATACAGACAAAAACAAATTCTATTTTATCAGAAAATTTGTCTTGAAGTTTCCTTGAATATGGAAATTCTTCTCGGCAAGGCCCACACCACGTTGCCCAAATATCAATATATGTTACTTTCCCTTTGTTATTTGTTACAATTCCGTTCAAAAAACTGTCCAGTGTTTTTATTCTATTTGTCTCAATTTCTTTTGCATTTGCAATTTTTTCTTTCGTTGTTTTGTGCTTTTTAAAAAGTGGTTCTTTCAAAAACGCAGAATGAATATTTTGTTCTGCAATGGATTGATATTTGTCAAATGATTCAATCATAGAATACTCTATAAAAGAATTGAACACATAGGTAAGCATAGCTTCACGTAATAATTCTGATGAAGTTTTCTCCATTATCAATTTTAGCATTGTGGAGTCTCTTTCATTTTCTGATTCTGCAATTGATTTATTTTGATGATTATTCAATTCATCGTTTTTTATTTTATTTAACGTTATCGCTCGTATGTATGACAGATATTTGTCAAGATAACTGCTAACAGCATGACCATTTTGTAATCCTTCTTCAATCGGGAATTTCTCATTGAAATATTCGTAGTACGAAATTGGAACGCTCCATTCATTTTGCTTTAAAACATTTGCTTTTCTATATGACGATGGGTAAAAGGTTAAGTTTCCATAATAATCGTCTTGAAGAAAAATTGTTGCCCACGACAAAACCGTTTTATCAGGGTTGTAGTTTTTTCTATAGTCATTTAAGAATTTTGAACTTGTTTCTCTTAAACTGTCGGCAAATATTTTGAACTGTTCAGGTTCGTATTTTTTATTAGCTGATTCTATAAGTTCATCATTTTCATACAAACTGTTGCTATAATATAATTTTTGAAAAATTGTCGCTTGTCTATTTTTCTCTGACGAAGTTCCTGCAAATTTTACTGTCTCAAGTAATTCTGGTCTGTCTTCCTGAGAACCGTCAAACTCAACATTCAAACTATCTCCCGGATTAAGTAATATTTGAAAGTTTGTTTGATATACTAACCAAGCGTCTAAAGGAACGTAGGTGAAAAATTCTATTTTGAATGAACCCGTACTGTCTAATTCAGTTTCAAATTCTTCTTGTTCAAATCCAACTCTATTGAGAGCTAATCTGACTAACGGTTCTTCAGTAATTGAATTTATTACTTTTCCTGTAACAACTGTCCTAATAGGGATATTAGAAATTTCATTTTTTTTCAGATTTGAACATGAGACAAAAATCACAAATGATGTGAGTAATAAAATCGCTTTTTTCATAGATTTCTTTGTCGGTTTAGCATGATACGAATTTTGTTTGTCTGTATTGTCCAACTTTTCAGGGGGCTCTATGCAAATGGCGCACAACATCCCAATATAAGCATTGCTTATATATCTACTATCTAAATACCTTGAATTTAAGAGACTTTCCGTGATCAACACGAGAAATAATGCGGCTCCAAATATTGAGCCCCCTTACTGTTCGGGATATATAATCCGAATAGTTTCAACCACATCACTCATTCCGTATTTCATCTACCGGATTTGTCATTGTTGCCTTGATCGTTTGGAAGCTCAGCGTTACAAAAGCCACAGCAATCACTACCCCACCTGCAATCATAAAAACCCAGGCACTTAATTCAACACATACTGTTCGGGATTTGTAATCCCGAACTATGATAAAAAGGATTTTAAATCCAAAACATCTTCGTTCGACATTGCAAATGTCGAACAGCATTAGTTATACATTTTGTTGTTGGGTGTCTTTACTGGTCGAATCCTTTCCAATAGTCACCTCAACGTTGTAAATCAATAATTAACGGAAAGACAAAATAAGTTGAGACAACTTTACCATTGCATTCTCCAGGCTCCCATTTAAAGTCATCCAAAATATCCAGCAACTGATCACTTAAATTAGTTCCGGCAATATCCTTAATTATTCTTTTCCCCATTAATTGTCCGTCTTCTGTTACCACAAATGCTACCATCACTTTCGTCTCAATAGGATACTTGTCAATATGCGAATACTTTATTCTTTTTGATATTTCCCTAGATATAGTTTGCAGTCCTCCTTGAACACTTGGCAATTTGTCCACGGGCCAATAGATTTCTTTATTTGTCAAGGTGTCAATTCGAGAACTACAAATTGTGTCCTCACTTTTAGTCTGTCCAAAAGCGATGGTTCCATATAGTACGAAGATTATCAGGATCAATCTCATAGTAAAAATGGCCTACAACGTTTCGGGGCTTAAAGAAGTGGCGGTTTAGAAGCACGAACTGTCAACCTACCACAACTGTTTATTAGATGCACAAATGTTTGATTAACCACTTCACCCGCCATTTCTTTTAAGCCCTTGTTAGCTGCTGCCATACTGTTCGTTCGAAGGTGTGAAGTGTCAAATCCGCACACACTTTGTCCGAAGCGATTTACATTAGAAGCGATGTCTGTCCGATTACGCACCGTGCTTTGGCAAAAAAAAATAAAACACCTGAGGGCGGGAGAAAAAAAAATTGAATT
>CAZNRJ010000162.1:0-3903 GCA_964574945.1 uncultured Ohtaekwangia sp.
TAAGAGATATTGAAAGGGTTGAAGTTTGGAAGGGGTCTGATGCAGCCATGTTTGGTTCGCGGGGGGCAAACGGGGTAATTGGCTTTTACACAAAGCATGGTGAATTCCTCTACGAACCAAAAGAGGGTGTATTCCCATTCACATTACCCGGTTTGCAATCTACACGGGTTTACTACACTCCACAATACGATGTTCAAAAACCCGAGCATGTGAAACCTGATCGAAGAATTACATTATTTTGGGCACCCAATATTCGAACCGATTCCACAGGAAAAGCAACGGTATCATTTTACAATCATGATCTGGAAACTTCCGTTACCGGTATAATTGAAGGTCTTTCATCCACTGGAACACCTGGAGTGTCAACAATTAAATACTTGATTCAAGAATAAACTGAAATTATTAAAACTTATATTCAACTTAATTCATCTTACTTAAACCTTACCCTATCACAAATGAGATTGATTTTTTTGACATTACTGGCTTTACCAAGTTTCTCTTTTTCATTAAAAGGTCAATCCCAAACCATTAACCTCGCTGGAGTAGTGTTAGACTCAGCCACCCTTCAGCCACTGCCTTATGTTGCGATTCAAATCAAGAATAAAAGCATCGGCTTATCCACAAAAGATGACGGCACTTTCTCGATTGAAACAAGCATTAGCGATACCCTTGTATTTACACGGTTAGGGCATAAGCCGCTTTTATTCAGCGCAAGAAAAAATCAAAATGAGTTAAGAATAATTTTAGCAGAAGATGCCCGCATGCTGAAGGATGTTACTGTTTATGGGGATTACAATATTGACGGAGTGGACGATTGGAAAAAGAACCTGCCCCCCAACACACAAGTAAAACTTAAGAACCAACCGCTGGAACCCGAACCGGGAAGTGTTGCCACTTTTGGGCCGGGCCTAACCATTGGTATTGGCGGAAAAGATAAAACCAAGAACAAGCGTGATGAACTCTCCAAAACCGAAGTCTATCGCAAAACCATCACTTCGCCCGAAGTAAAAAAACAGGTGATGGAACTTTATGGTATTTCTGAAGAAACATTTAATACTAAATTAGTCCGGTTTAATCTTCAATATCCCGAAGCACCGTACATCGAAAGCGAGAAGGAAATCATCAACCTGCTCATTCAATTCTTTGCGCTTAAGGATTAACCTTTCAATTTTCCTAATTTTGAAAACAGGTTAACCGCAATGGAAGAACACTTTCAAAGTTCGGAAAAGGTAAGGGATTTTGTGATTGGCATGAGTGACGGGCTCACCGTGCCATTTGCCCTGGCCGCGGGGCTTAGTGGCGCGATTGATTCCACCGCTATTGTTATCACTGCCGGGCTTGCAGAAATTGCAGCCGGTTCCATTGCCATGGGATTAGGGGGCTACTTAGCCGGCCGCACAGAAATTGAACACTACGATTCAGAAGAAAAGCGCGAGTACGATGAAGTAGTGCACAAGCACGAAATTGAAATTGCGGAAACCAAAGAAATTTTTGCCGAGTACGGAATAAGCGAAGACCTGCAGGAAAAGGTGGCGCGTGAGATGGCGCAAAACCCAAAAAAGTGGGTTGACTTTATGATGCGTTTTGAATTGGGGTTGGAGCGTCCGCATAAACACCGCGCGCTTCAAAGTGCATTGATCATTGGTTTATCGTATGTGATTGGGGGACTGATTCCGTTGAGCGCTTATTTCTTTACTGAATCATCACGTGAAGGCCTTATCTATTCCTCCATCATCACGTTGCTCTGCCTGATTATATTTGGCTTAGTGAAAAGTAAGTTGACAGGTCAGCCTTTATTTAAAGGAGCATTAAGAGTTGCCATTGTTGGGGCAGCAGCGGCTGCCGCTGCGTTTGCCATTGCAAAGGCTATTACCTAATCCTATTACTTCTTGCTTGCGTTGAAAAGTTTCTCTTTCTCTTCTTTGGAAAGACTCTCGTACCCACGATCGGAAATTTTATCGAGAATGCTATCAATCTCATCTTGTGATGCCTTGCTGGCTTTCGAGGTGGGCTGGTGAACTTTCGGTTCCGTCTTTCGGTAAGTAACTTTTACTTTTGGTTGCGATCCAAAAAGTCCCCTAAAAGAATCAAGTAGTGTTGTGATCCAGCCACCCCAGTTCACCCCGGCTTGCAATTGTTTGATATAAATAAACCCTATTAAAGCCCCGCCCAAATGAGCAATGTTTCCACCGGCATTTCCACCTATTGACCCTAAAAAAGAAATCACGATATAAAACATCGCTATGTACTTGATTTTTATCGGCCCGAGGAACATCAGGAAGAAAGTATAATCCGGAAGCAGCACAGCCGTAGCAACCAGCACCGCATACACTGCGGCCGATGCGCCCACCATGCCATTGAGCGGAGTAAGTGCTTCGTAAAAAGGAATTGTATTATAAACCAGCAAGTAAGAAATTCCCCCTGCTAACGCGCCTAACACATACAGTGCAATTAATTTATCACTTCCAAGATATTCAATAAACAATTTTGCGAACCAGTAAAAAACAAGCATGTTAAAAAGAATATGAAAAATCCCGCCAAGGTCGTGTACAAACGCATACGTGATGATTGTCCAGGGTTTTGATAAAAACGCGAAGAACGGAGCCGGGATGGAAAGCTGTGCATGGATCCATTCAAAAATATCCGCATTGCCTGAGGCAGTAGAAAATACTTTAATAACTGCCAGCGCTAAAAACACAACCACGTTGATGATAATCAACTGCACATGTGCATTGTTCGGTTTTTGAAAGGCGTTTTTAAATTCGTCAAACATAGTATTACCACATTTCACCACTGAGGCACAGAGGCACTAAGAAAATCCATCACCAGGCGTCTGACACCTCAAAGGTGTCTTGACGCCTTCAAAAATCAAGTTAGTTCGTAGCCAGCTCCTGTTAAACAATTTTCATCCCCGTAAAGTTACCAACCTTTATCTCTCCCCTGGCTTTTCCAAATAGTAATAATGATAAAACCGACAAACGCACCTCCAAAGTGGGCAAGGTGAGCTACCGTGCCGCTGCTATCAAGTGCGTAAGTGATAAATCCAATAAGAAACACCATGTATTTGGCTTTTATAGGAATGGGCGGAAAAAGCAACGTGATTTCCATGTTTGGGAAAACCATACCAAAAGCCATTAAGATTCCATATAAAGCACCCGATGCACCAAGCATCATTCCGCCATCGCCAGACCCAAGCAATAAATTTACAATAGCATAAATAACCCCGGCCCCAATCCCAGTAGCCAGATAATAGATTAAAAATTTCTTCTCACCCCAATAAGTTTCCAGGATAGGCGCAAAGGATGCAAGCGCAATCATATTAAAAAATATGTGCCCCATACTTCCATGGGCAAACATATAAGTAAAAAATTGATAATGCTTAAAACACTCAGAATTAATGCTAAAAAGTGATAAATAGGTAGTTACTAATTTAGATCCAATTGGAAATGGTGAATTAAAACAAGAGCTAATATCTATCTGAGGAGAAAGACTCTGAGCCAGGTAGATTACTACATTAATAATGATCAGGTTTCTGACCAGCGGGGTAAGTCTAAACATGCTATCGGTTTATCGGGTAAAGTAACTTTCTATCTTAGACGTTTCAAAGGTAAAAAATGTTGGCCTCCCGTCAGGGGAAAAGTTGGGTTTTGAACAAGAAAACAATCCTTCCACGATTGATTTTATTTCTTCAGGCGCCAGTTTCTGCCCTGACTTAACTGAAGACCGCCTGGCCAACGCCAGCGCTAAGTTATCCTGCAAAGGTAATTGCAATTCGGATTGATTCTTTTTGAATTGTTCCAGCAAGCCTTCAAACAATTCTTTTTCAGAAGCCTCCACGCCTGCCGGAATACCGGTAACTAAAAATGCATTTTTCCCAAACAGTTCAAACCGAAATCCTAACGC
>CAZNRJ010000162.1:3913-8132 GCA_964574945.1 uncultured Ohtaekwangia sp.
CCTGTTGCACTTCCATCACTAAAGCAAAGTCAGACGGAGGTAACGTTACCGTTTGCGGGAAAAGACTCTGCTGACTATTTCCCGGGGTTCCCTTCAACCGCGAAAGATATTTTTCGAACAACACCCGCTCATGTGCAGTTTGCTGGTCAATGATCATAAGTCCTGTTATGGAAGCGCGAATAATATATTTCTGTTGAAACTGAAAAATTCCGGCATCTTCCTTCGCTTGTTCCAACCCGGGCTGATTGAGCGAACTTTCAAATCGAAGCGTAGTACTGTCCAACTCTGATTCCGATTTCTGAAATAACCGCGATTCCGGTATGTCTTGTTCAAAAGCCTTTTCCCAATTCTTCAAATTCGATCGATGCAAAGCCGTTGAAAATTGCTCGTCCATGTATTGTTCTTTCGTTAACTCCTGGTTGAGTTTTCCCACAATATTTATATCCGATTGAAAATCAATAGCCGGAGCTAAGTTGTGAGCACCCAATGCCTGCTTCACCGCAGCCCACACTACTCCATACACCGCACGTTCATCGTCAAACTTAATCTCTGTTTTGGCAGGATGAACATTTACATCAATGTGTTTGGGATCAATCTCTATAAAGAGAACATAAAACGGAAAATTACCATCCGGCAGCAATCCTTCAAATGCACTGGTAACTGCATGATTGAGATAGTTAT
This sequence comes from uncultured Ohtaekwangia sp., assembly GCA_964574945.1. GTDB lineage: Bacteria > Bacteroidota > Bacteroidia > Cytophagales > Cyclobacteriaceae > ELB16-189. Next base: position 4,595 of record CAZNRJ010000162.1, read on the forward strand.
TTCGGATGTATCGCTGGTTCACAAAAATGAATTGCTCGCCCCGCGTTTTCCGTGCCGACTCCGGTCTGCCTATATAGCCCGTAATTTTTACAAGCGATGTTTCTTCCTGGCAAGGTGCCAGTTGTCCCTGAAAGGATTTTCCAAATAATGCCACCACACGCTGACTTAATTTTGAGGGCGCTAATTCATAAATCAATTCCTCGTCATGGTGCAAGCTAAAAGCAATGCCGGGGTGAGCCAATGCAAGTCGTTGAAACTCCTCGATGATATGCCGCATCTCTACCGCATTTGATTTGAGGAAATTTCTGCGGGCAGGAATGTTATAAAATAAATTCTTTATGCTGATGTTCGTTCCTTTTTCACATGCTGCAGGTAATTGACTTTTTACTTCCGATGCCTCCACAATTAAATGAGTGCCTAAATCTGAATGCTCGGTTCGTGTCTTCATTTCAAATTGCGAAATCGCAGCAATGGAAGCAAGCGCTTCGCCCCGAAAACCCATGGTGCGCAACCTAAATAAATCATCGGCTGTTTTTATTTTAGAAGTAGCATGTCGCTCCAAACTCATGCGGGCATCCGTCTCGCTCATGCCCCAGCCATCATCCACCACCTGAATCAATACTTTGCCTGCTTCTTTTACAATCAGCTTTATTGAACTGGCACCTGCATCCAAGGCATTCTCCATTAATTCTTTTATTGCAGAGGCCGGCCGTTGCACCACCTCACCCGCTGCAATCTGGTTGGCAATAGAATCCGGAAGAAGGTGAATAATGTCAGGCATGAATATGTTAGCTACTGCCTGTTTTTAAATTTGAAGTAAAAGTAAATCGGGACTGCAGCAAAGAGCGAATAAAATACAGGACTACCAAATTCTAAATAGGCTATAAAAAAGACTACCATAAATAAAAAGATCCCAAGCCGTATCATAGTGGCACTGGTACCCGACCCGCCTTTGCTACGCTTGCGTGCCGCGTGAAGGGAACCTGCCAAACGCGAACGGTAATTGTTATCTTCCGGTTGCTCGCCCCGTTCACGGGCAAGTTCTTGTTTAATCCTGCTTTCTCGTTTCTCCAATTCTTCCTTTACAGGATCGTAGTATCGTGGTTCGTAATTGAACCGCTGGTGTTGTGGGGCTTTGGTGAATAAGGATAAAAACTTCATAGCATTTCTTTCATTCTGATGTAGCTTCGCACTAATAATCTATCACTCAGTATCGTTATAATTCAATAGCCACAGATTCACTGATGAATACACGGGAAAATCATCTGTAAACCTTGCCTTCACGCTACATTGGTCAGGCATTAAAAAGATTTGTAAAGTTATAAAAACCATCATTGTCACAATAGACTTCAAGATATTCGTTTTTCTTAGCGAACTTTGCGTCTTCGCGCGAAATTTTATAAAAATCGAACGGCCTGATGTTGAGAAAAGTTTTCTTTAGTATTCTGTTCATACTCATTGAGTTATCGCTTTCCGGGCAGGATCTTAAAAAACAATGGGTAGATAGCGTTTTTAAAACCCTGAATATCCAGGAAAAAATTGGTCAACTTTTCATACTCTCTACCTCAACCTACCTCAACGAAGAACAGAATGATCAACTTACCGAACTTGTTAAGGATTACCGCCCCGGTGGCATTCTGATAACGCAGGGTGGCCCAAAGAGTCACGCCACCTTGATAAATAAACTTCAAAGCAAATCACGCGTACCGATGTTGGTGGGGATTCGCGGTGAGTGGGGCTTGTATCAAACGCTGGATAGCACGCTAAATTTTCAAAAACCTTTAGTCCTGGGAGCTGTTGAAAACGATAATCTGGTTTTTGAGCTCGGTGAAGAAATCGCTCGTGAAATGCGGGTATTGGGTATCCACATAAACTTTGCTCCCAATGTAAGCTTTGAAATTCAGCAACCCTATCCAAACTCCCTGCGCTACCTGAGCGACAATCCTGTTCGGGCCGGTAACAAAGCATTGGCTTTTACCAAAGGCCTTCAACAAAACAATGTGCTGGCCTGTGCCATGTATTTACCCGCTATTAAAACAGAAGAGCTTAATCAACGTATTGATTCGTCACTGTTTGTCAATCTTACTGTAGACTCTTTGTCGCTATCCGTATTTGACCAGGTATCGAAAGAAGGAGTTGATGGCATCCTTACTTCAGACCTGCGCGTTATCAGCAGGGATCAAGTGAACAATTCTAAAGTTCTGGAATTATTTGTAAGCGATATTCTAAAATATAAACTGCATTTTAAAGGACTCATCTTTGGCGAGATTCCATATCTTCAAAAAATAGCAGGTGACCAGCCCGGTGGCGAAATTGAAAAACTTGCTTTTGAAATGGGTCATGATATGCTTATTGATCCCCAGAATTTAGGCGATGCCATAAAAAGAATTATCCGCGCTGTGCGAAGGGATAAAAGATTAATGGCACGATTGGATGACGCTGTAAAAAAAATATTGATTGCAAAATACAATGCAGGCTTGGCAACAACACCAATCATCAACACCGATAACTTAGTAAACCGGCTAAATTCACCGGCTGCTAACGTGATTAAACACAGAATTTCTGAGTCTGCTGTTACCGTATTGAGTAATTCAAAAGAAACCATACCTGTTGCTTTACTGGAAGGAAAGAAATTCGCATCCATCAGTATTGGTAGGGATTATCAAAATGAGTTTACGCGCTATTTATCAAAGTACACATCGGCACAACATCATTCGTTAAGGCAAGCTGCCGATACAATTGCAATCAAAAAAAGTATTGCCAATGCAGACATAGTTATCGTGGGCGTATTTCCTCTCTCTTCTTCTTTTATTAAGCATGTATATCCGTTTATAAAAAGACTTGCATCCAAAAAAGAAATTATAATTTGTCATTTTGGAGATCCGCAAGAGCTATCCTATTGGGATGGGATGCCAACGGTGTTGGCGGGTTATACGGATGAGGACTGGATGCCAAAAATTGCCGCGCAAATTGTATTTGGCGGTTTGCCTGCTAAGGGTGTGCTTCCTGTAACGGTTGGCCAGTTTATCGAAGGCCAGGGAATAACAACGCATGCGCTCAATCGCTTTTCGTATGGCTTGCCCGAAGAAGTGGGCATAGATAGCAAAACCCTTGAACAAATTGATGCCATTGCGCGCGAAGCTATTGACAGTGGCGCAACACCGGGCAGTCATGTTTTGGTGGCTAAGGATGGCAAAGTAATTTATGAACACTCTAATGGCTGGCTTACTTACCAAAACAAAATCGCGGTAACGGAAAACACTATTTACGATTTGGCTTCCGTCACAAAAGTTTCGGCAACGCTACAAACGGTTATGTTCATGCATGAAAAGGGACTGATTGACGTGAATAAAAAAATCTCTGTTTACCTGCCTGAGTTAAAAAATTCGAACAAGAAAGATTATACGATCAAAGATATTTTAACTCACCAGGCCGGGCTTTGGCCGTTTCTCCCTTTTTGGGCTGAGACCGTTAAGAACGGAACCCCGATGCCTGAATATTACAGCAATAAAAAAAGCTCCGATTATCCTTTTCCGGT
>CAZNRJ010000163.1:0-8090 GCA_964574945.1 uncultured Ohtaekwangia sp.
CTTCTTCAACAAATTTTTTAGCGATGCCTTTTCCAATACCGCCCGCGCTTCCCGTAATCAAAGCGATTTTTCCTGTGAGCGGTTTTGGTTTTGGCATGCGCTGAAGTTTTGCTTCTTCGAGCAACCAATATTCAATATTAAAAGCTTCTTGTCTCGGTAACGAAGTATATTCTGAAATTGCTTCAGCACCTTTCATTACATTAATAGCGTTGATATAAAACTCGGCAGCCACGCGCGCGGTTTGCTTGTCTTTAGCAAATGTGAACATACCCACACCGGGATATAAAATCACTACCGGGTTTGCATCGCGTATGGCCGGACTATTCGGATGCTTGCAGGCATTGTAATAATCGGAATACATTTTACGGTACGATTCAAAAGCAGGAATGAGTTTTTCTTTTATTGATTTTGAATCGGAAAGATTTTCATCAGGAGCTAATGATAAAACCAACGGACTGATTTTTGTGCGCAGAAAATGATCCGGACAACTGGTGCCCATCGGTGCAAGCTTAGCCAGATCAACTGAGTTGGTAAACTCAAGCACGCGCTCATCATCTGTAAAGTGACCGATCATTCTGTTTTGGCCCGAACAAAGTCCGCGCAAGGTAGGGGCAAGGGTTGCCGCTTGCTTTAGCCGGTCTTCTTTGGCGAGTGATTTTATAGTCTGACCACCAAAAACTTTTCGCTTCTTGCCATAGTTTTGTTCTAAATATTCTGCACAGGTTTCAATTACTTCAAGTGTGTTGATATAACTTTCATAGGCCGTATTGCCCCACGTAAATAAACCATGCGAGCCAAGCATGATCCCACGGATGCCGGGATTTTCATCTAAACATTTTTTGAGTTTTAACCCTAAATCAAAACCAGGACGTTGCCACTCTACCCAACCGATAGTTCCTTTAAATAATTCTTGCGTGATTTTCTTTCCATCCTTCGCGGCAGCAATCGCAATAGCTGCATCAGGATGAAGGTGATCGATGTGCTTGAAAGGGAGCAGTCCGTGAAGTGGAGTATCAATGGAAGGCGCTTTCGAGCTTAAATCATAGATGCAATGATTGAACAGTTCAACCATTTCATCTTCATGTTCTATTCCGCGATATACCGTGGTAAGACTGCGCAGGCGATCTAAGTATAATGCCGCAAGCCCGCTGCGCTTAAGTGTACCAATGTCGCCACCGGAACCTTTCACCCACATGATTTCAGTTTGGTTGCCGGTCAAAGGATCTTTTGCCATGGCACGGCATGATGTGTTTCCACCACCATAGTTTGTCAATCGTAAATCGGCACCTAATAAATTAGAGCGATAGATTAATAATCCTACTTCATCTCCTGCCAATGCCGCTGCTTTGGCTTCATCCCAGAGATAACTAACGTGCTTAAATTGTGTTGTCATATTTATGTTGTGAACCGATTGAGTTCAATATTATTTAATTGCATTTCCATATCCAACCACTAATACGGAGAGAATGATCATGGAGATTCCAAGTATAATAGTGCGGTTTGTTTTTTTACTAACCCCGGTCCATTCTTTTAAAGCAATTCCCCAGCAATTGGCAATTAAAATAATAAATGCCATGTGAAGAATCCATGAGCTTGCCCCATTGCCTAATTTACTTTCGCCCATACCATAAAAGAAAAATTGGAGAAACCAGGTAGTGCCGGCCAGTGCGGAAAAAATATAATTTTTGACAAGAGGTGATTTTTTATTTCCGTAATCGGGAAAAGTTTTATTTCTAAAGTTAAGAACCATGCACCAGATAAAATTGGTAGTCAGTCCGCCCCAAAGCAGCACAACGTATGTAACATTGTTTTGAAATAACGGATTCAATCCCATGCTGACAGCAGTTTCCGCCATGGGCTTTCCGGCTTCAATGCCAAAGTTGAAACAGGAACTTAAGATTCCGGAAGTGATAGCTACGATCAATCCTTTCACTAAACTAAATTCACCAACACTTTTTTTCTTATCCTCTTCCGATAATTCATTTTCTTTCAGCATGCCCGCGCGGCCGCTGATATAAATTCCCAGCAAACAAATTACAACACCCAGCAGCACCACTTGCCCCCATGTGTTTGTCAGCATTTCAATGATGCTGGTTTTTCCTTCGGTTGGGACGATCGCATAATAGATGGAAGGGACGATTGCCCCGAAGGCAGAACAAAACCCGAGAATGACAGAGTTGCCTAACGACATACCAAGGTAGCGCACGCCAAGTCCGTAGGTTAAGCCGCCAATGCCCCAAAGTACCCCAAAGAGAATCGTGTATTGGATAGTTGATAGTGAAGCATTTTTTATGATCTCGGAAAATCCCGGAAGCGTTAACCAGGCTGCAAGCGGTGGTACAATCAACCATGAAAAGATGCCGCCAACAATCCAATAACTTTCCCATGCCCAGCCTTTCACCTTTTTGAATGGCATATAAAAACTGCCTGAGGCGAAGCCTCCAATAAAATGGAACAGTACACCAAGAACGATTTGAATGAGGTAGATTATTAGAAAATGAAAGATAACGAGTAAACCGGAGTTTTACCATCCTGCACCATCATGGTGTATAAAAAATCAGCCGAATCCATCCGGCTGATTTGATGAGTGGTATAAAGCGAGAAATGAGTAAGGCTATCCAACCATCGCTTTCAGATTTTTGTAACTAACAGCGATATTATCAAGTGGCTGCGGAGCGGCATCTTGTTCCACAAATAAATATTGCATCCCTGCAGTTGCAGCGCCTTCAAACACGCGTTTCAAATCCACATAGCCTGCACCTACTTCAACCGGTTTTTGTGTAACACGATCCAAATCTTTCACGTGCCATAATGGAAAGCGACCGGGATGCTTTTTGAACAACTCTAATGGATCAGTTCCTGATTTAGTAGCCCATGCCAGGTCAAGTTCCATCTTCATAAGATCAGGACTGATTTCTGAAAGGAACATATCATAAGGAACTTTGCCTTCAATGCGATCGAACTCTTTGGTGTGATTATGAAATGCAAAACCGATTCCGGCTTTCTTACACGCTTCCCCGGTTTTGTTAAATGTTTCGATCGACAATTTAATATCATCTAATGTATCGATGGGTGTGCTTGAACATACCAAATATTTTACGCCTCCTTCAGCGGCAAGATCTACGGCTTCCTGATAATTGTCGCGAAGATTTAGCATGGTGGTCATCACAATTGGTTTGCCATTGGCATCTAACCGGGGGGCAGCGCCAGCAGGCATTCTAAAAGGAGCGCCACCAATATGGTGTGCGCGCCACGCGAGTCCGAATTCTTTTGCCTTGGCGGCAAACTCTTTTGGCTTTAATCCATAGTAACCACCTTTTCTGCTAAAAGCAGTTTCGAGGTCTTTGTACCCGATGTCAGCAATTCGTTTCAACGTGCCATCCAAATCACTTTCGATTGCGTTGGTTACCGTGTACAATTGAATGCCCAATGGATGGGATTGAGTGCCGGTGAGTAAAGACATACCTGAAGTTTGCCTGCTGATGGCTAAGCCACCCAATGCCAGCGCTCCTGTGTTTTGTAAAAATTTTCTGCGGTTGATCATAATTGGTAGATTTTGTTGAGTTAAAATCAGAAGTAAAACTTATTTTCTTTTCAGTGCTTCTGCGATTGCCTTCTCAGCCAACGGTTCCATAATTTTATAACCCGTTAGATTAGGATGCACTCCATCGTTGCCTAATTCTTTCTTCAAACCATTTCGCTCATCGGCCATAGCCGAAAAATAATCGAGGTACACGATATTATTTTTATCAGCATACTCCTTTAACATTTTGTTTATAGCTACAATTTTTTCTGCCGGCTCCAATCCCGGTTTCCATGGATAATCAAATGCAGGGATGATGGATGAGATCACTACTTTAATGCCGTTCACTTTTGCCAATTGCACCATAGTGATAATGTTATCACGTGTTTGCTCGAGTGTCATGGGGCCTGTGTTGCCGGCAATATCATTGGTACCCGCCAGTATTACCACAACTTTTGGTTTCAGGTCAATTACGTCTTGTTTAAAGCGAAGCACCATTTGTGGTGTGGTTTGCCCGCTAATGCCGCGATTGATGTATGGCTTTCCTTCAAAGAAAGCGGGATCGGCCCGTTCCCATCCAATGGTAATGGAGTTGCCCATAAAGACAACCCTGTTTTCATTTGTTTTGGGTGCAGATAATTTTTCATTGTCTTTTTGAAATCTCTTGAGGTTTGCCCAATCCATCGGGGGTTGATCAAAATTTTTCTTTATCCATTGAAGGCAGGCATCTATCCATTGCTCTTTGGCAAGAGGATTGATCATTCCATAGCCGTGTCTTCCTTTTGCATAAAAAAATGTTTCTACCGGAATTTTGTTTTGCTGCAGGGCAGTTATAAACGCAAGACTATTACCGATGGGAACTGTCTGATCGGTTAGTGCTGAGGTAATAAAAGCAGGTGGAGTTTTAGAAGTTACATGCAATTCATTTGAATATTCAAGCACATCTTCGGCAGACATCCCTAACTCACTTGCTTTGGTTGGAATTTTGTCACCACTCGCAAATACTTTGTTACCTATTAAATTTTGTCGTGAGCCTTGATGCGTAAGGCTATCGGAAAAACTAATTACCGGATAATTCAAAATCATAAAATCCGGTCGCAAGCTTGTGTTGTTGGGATTTTCTATGACAGCTTTATCAAAATGAGTTCCCGCAGTAGAAGCAAGATGCCCACCGGCAGAGGATCCCATAATTCCAATTTTGTTTGGATTGAGATTCCATGATTTTGCATTCTCGCGAACCAATTGAATGGCACGTTGCGCATCTTGTAACGGACCAATGCGTTTGTCAATCATCACGCCTCCTTTTGGCAGGCGATACTTTAGTACGAAGGCAGCAATGCCTTCTTCATTCAATCGTTTGGCAACATCATAGCCTTCATGGCTCATCGCTAAAATCCAATAGCCGCCACCGGGACAAATAATTACAGCCGAGCCTGTTGCTTTGGCAGGATCGGGAAGAAAAACAGTGAGCGTAGGTGTTACTACTCCCATTACGCGATCGATATTATCGTTTGTTCCTTTCACCATCGATGTATCAAGAGGAGTTGGTGGGACTTGCGAATTAGGAACAGTGCGTGTATATAAAGGAATTTCTTGTTGTGCTAATGAGATTTGAGTAATAAGGCAGAGACTAAACAATAGATGTTTCATAATATCATTTTCTTGATAGAGTAAGAATTACTTTGTGACAATAACTTCTTCTAAATAATCGGTATTTCAAAAAAGCATTTCAACATTTTCGAAATTATATTATATTATATTTTATTTTTTAGGATTTAACATGTTATTCAAAACCATAATAGGTGTCACTTTCTCCACCCATCGTTTATAAATTTCATTGTTTGCACCCAGTCCCCTGTAACTTGATGACCCAAGAATAATGTCCGTATCCCCGTCCTCATCATAATCCCAGGTTTCCATTAATAACCAACGACCGTTTGCAGTTTCTTCAATTGTTTGTGGGGTGAAATTATTTTTTCCGTCATTTTCAAAGTAAATGAACCCTTCCTCAGGGTAATTATCAAAATCTGGGAAAAAAGAAATTGCTGCAATATCGAGATCACCATCTTTATCAAAATCTTGCGCAGTTGCTTGAGAAGCTCCAGGCATTGGGAAAAACATGCTTTCCTTGAAATTATTGAAACCATCATTTTCAATAATTCTAATCCCATGATACGGTTTTAAGATAATGGAATAGTCTCCGTTATCGCCATTGGTAAGAAGGATATCCAGGTGTCCATCATTATTAAAGTCAATCATTTCAAAATAATTGCACCCGTAAACTGGAGGAAAGCGGACCAGAATTTTTTCTTCAAACGAAAAGTTACCCTGGTTAAGGTAAAGTACTAATCGTTCGTCTCCTTGAGCAAAAAGCGCCAACACATCATTACGTCCATCATTATTGAAGTCACGAACCTCAACTTTACGTGCACCGGGGCTTGATGCAAGAATATGTTTAACAAAACCTTTTTCTTTCCCTTCAAAGATAGCTATGAATCCAGTATAGTTTCCATATTCACAAATTATGAAATCTGATTTTCCGTCATTGTTCAAATCTTCTTCATGAAAAAATACCGCACGCTGAAGTGAATCGATGAAAGAAGAAGTTTTAGTAAGGTCTTGATTCAATTCAACTAACCTGCCCTTTGCCTGATCGTTTGGCATGAGTAACCCAAGTAGTGAAAGAGTGATTTGGGAATCTTTAAAAACAGCATGCGATGGCGGGCTTTCTAATTGGACTGAGTCTTTTACTCTCAAACTCTTATCGAGTTTAAACAACCAGGAAGACTGAGATCCAATCAGTAGCTGATTGTTTCCTGTATCTACCTGCAATAAGGTAAGGAAGGGTGTTGTAAATTTTGGATTGAAAGGTTGAAATCTTTTAAGTCGTTCAGTCTTCTGATTTTCAATTTGTAAATTGATTGGAGCCTCTCTCCAATAGTATCGAATGATGGATTGAAACTCTTCATCTGTGAGCATAGGTTTTTGAGGGAGTGTTTCCGTTACTCGTTCCAAATCAGCCGGAGATATTTTTGATTGGATGTTGTAATTAGGAAACCCCATTCTAAAAGCCATTTCTGGTAAGACAGATTCTACCCAAACATTTTTGGTAAGTAAGGATGGCGCTGGAAAAGAATGACAATTGCTACAATATTGTCGAGCTATTTTTTCGTCCTGAGATGCTGAATATGATTTCCTCCATGTCCAGATTGTGATGCCTATAAGAATTGTAAGGATAAGAGTGATAGTTATATAAAACGTCTTGCGTGTGAGCATCGATTAGTTTCTTTGTGAGTTGAAGATGCGATCTTTTTTCTAAAAGAAAAACAGTAAGTCGTTTGACCAACTTACTGTTTCAGGTTTAACCATTGAATCCCTTTATATGCATGAATTCTCAATCATTCAACGCCTGATACACCAGCACCTTAAAAATAGGGTCAATATCATCATCATGTGAACCCCACATTTGGCGATAAAGCAGCACCACCATTTTTTCTTTTGGGTCTACCCAATAGGTAGTAGAAAAAGCTCCACCCCATGAGTAAGTTCCTTCCTGGTTAGGAAACTTACTACTCCCTTTTTCTGTAACAACCAGAAACCCTAAACCAAATTTTTCATCGCCCAATGAAAGATCTCCGATCTGGTTCATCGTCATCATGCGAACGGTGTTGCGACTCAAATAACGCTTCCCACCATACTCACCATTATTGAGAAGCATTTGCAAAAAGATTGCATAGTTATATACGGTGGAAGACAAACCACCACCACCGGAGAAGTAAGACTTCTTTCGAAGTGGAAAGTTCATATCGCCACCCAGCGCAGTGGCATATTTTTTTAATCCGGCTGAATCTTCCATAAAAAAGTTAACTAACCGGCCTGCCTTTTCCTGTGGCACATTAAAATACGTGTCATTCATTCCAAGGGGTTGAAAAATTCGTTGATTGAAAAATTCTTCCAGCGTCATGCCCGACCAGATTTCAACGAGGCGACCCAACAAATCAGTATTCAGGCCATACGTCCAGCGCTCTCCAGGGTGATGCGAAAGTGGGAGTGATCCTAAGCGGGTCATGGCATCAGCAAGTGATCCTTCAGATACATCAAGCCCGGCTGTTATTTTATTTTTAGCATAGATCGCATTTGCTTCAGGACTTCCTATTTGTGCATAGTTTATTCCTGATGTATGGGTAAGTAAATCGCGAACCGTAATTTTTCTTTTAGCAGGAAGGGTGGTGTATGTTGTATCCTTCGGGTTGAATTTGTCCAGCACTTTTGGGTCAGCGAAAGAAGGAATGAATTTTGAGACCGGGTCTTCCAATAGAAATTTCCCTTCTTCATACAACATCATTACGGCAACGCTTGTGATGGCTTTGGTTTGTGAAGCGATTCTGAAAATGCCTTCTTTATCAAGCGCTGTTTTGGTTTCGAGGTCATTATACCCGGAAGCTTTGTAATAAATTATCTTACCATCGCGGGCAACAAGGCCAACGGCCCCATTAATCCAGCCGTTAGTAATCCACATGTTCAGGGTGCTATCAATTCGGGCCAGCCGCTCGGCAGAAAACCCGGC
>CAZNRJ010000164.1:0-8020 GCA_964574945.1 uncultured Ohtaekwangia sp.
GGTCATGGATATTTACCGCACAGGCAACCGGTTGTTTATGATTATGGAAACAGCGGATGATTTTTCATTCGAACAAAAAGCGCAAGCGGATGCAGCTAACGAAAAAGTACAAGTATGGGAAAACCTGATGTGGAAATACCAGCAATCGTTGCCGCATGCCAAGCCCGGAGAAAAGTGGATGTTAATGGATAAGATTTTTGAATTATAAAGTATGGAACCGGATCAAACAACCCTCATCCCTGCCGAACAACTCAAAGAGTTTACGATCAATGTATTTTTGCATTTTGGCGTTTCAAAAACAGATGCCGAACAAGCTGCAGATGTATTGAGCCTCTCGGACCTTCGGGGAATTGATTCGCATGGTGTTGCACGGCTCCATACCTATTTCGATATGTTTTCGCTTGGGCGGATTAATCCCAAACCCAATATTACCATTGTGCGCGAACGCAAAAGTGTTTGCACGGTAGATGGTGATAACGGGCTTGGATTGGTGGTAGGCCCACGGGCCAATCAAATTGCCATTGACAAAGCGGATGCGCATGGTTCGGGTTGGGTAAGTGTATGCAACACGAATCATTATGGAATTGCCTCCTACTATTCTTTTAAAGCATTGGAGCGGGATATGATTGGCTGGTCAATGACCAATACAACAAAGTTAGTTGCTCCCTTGTGGGGAGCGGAACGTATGTTGGGTACCAATCCTATCTCCATTGCATTTCCAGGATTAAAGAACAAACCCATCGTAATTGATTTGGCCACCAGCGCGGCTGCGTATGGTAAAATAGAAATTGCAAAACGAAAAGGAAAAAAAATCCCGAAAGGTTGGATTATAAATAAAGACGGTGACATGACCGATCAGCCTGCCGATATGATTGAAGGTGGTGCGTTGCTTCCATTAGGTTCCGAACGCGATTTGGGCGGACACAAAGGGTATGCGCTTTCCGCGATGGTTGATATTCTTACAAGTGTGTTGAGTGGTGCCAACTGGGGGCCCTTCGCTCCGCCTTTTGCGTTGCGCCAGGAGATTCCTTCACGAAGTGTTGGCAAAGGTATCGGACATTTTTTTGGCGCCATGCAGATTGATGGCTTTATGGATGTCACCGAATTCAAACAACGCATTGATGAATGGATTGAAGTATTCAGAAACACAAAACCAGTAAAAGGACAAAAAGCAGTATTGATACCCGGTGACCCTGAACATGAAGAAGAAGCTATCAGGAGAAAAACCGGTATTCCATTAATACCTGCGGTGATCAATGACCTAAAAGATATCTCGAAGCAAACGGGAATCGCTTTTCTTTAAGGAACTTTTAGGCGTCTGACCACTTTGAGTGGTCTTGACGACTTTCCTATATTAGGTGTCAAGACCGGTCAGACACCTACATTATATCATCTTCAACACTCCCCGCACATAGCCAATCGATTCAGCCGTGCCGGGTATCGGATTGTCGCCATCTTTCTCATATTCAAGCGAAAGATTTCCTGTATAGCCAATTTTAATCATGGTCTTTAGAAAAGCAGGGATGTCAATCACTCCCCTTCCTATTTCAACAGGTGTACCATCCGCCTCGGCTTTGTCTTCATCTTTTAAATGACAATCAAAAAGACGGTCTTTATATTTCTTAGCCAATGCAGCCGGATCTTCTTTAATCCGCACCACATGACCAATGTCTATACAAAGACCAATTCGCTTGTCTAAATTTTTAATGAGTTCATAAGCATTGGTTGGGCTTCTATACACCTCATCGCCCGGGCCATGATTGTGGATGGCGAGCTTGATGTCATACTCTTTTACTTTCTTATCAACCAACGGAAGGAACTCGTGATTGGGGACACCGACAATCATTTTTATACCCGCGTGCTTTGCATATTCAAATGCATTGCTTACTTCCTGCTCGGTCTTCATGTAAATGACCCCTGCCCCATACAGATCGAGCCCGGCATCCCTTATTTTTTTCGCTGTAGCCTGAAGTTCCTCAGGCGAAGCATCCAACGGCAGGTGCATGCTCTTTACTGCCAATTTTGTTATCCCCAGTTGCTTAACAGCAGTAATGGTATCGTCAAGTGATAGCGTTCTGAAGGTGTACGAGGCAATTCCCAAATCAAAAGGATGAACACCCGTTTTCGAAACTTCTTTATCAATAGCCGAGGCCTTTACTTGTGGGGCAAGCAGCAAACCCGCCCCTGCAAGGCCCGCTGACTTCAAAAATCTTTGTCTGTTTATTTTCATAGGGAATTAGATTGCCTGTTAAATCTGCAAAACAATCCTGTATTTAACAACCGATAGCTGATCAGGGAATCTCCTTCATAATTTCTGAAAACAGCTTGTAGGATTTAACCCGATCGCTATGATCATAAATATGAGAAACCACCATCAGTTCATTGACTCCGGTTTCCTTCAAAAACTTTTGTGTTTTAATTTTCACAGTCTCTTTGCTTCCAATAAATGCATATTTAAACATACGCTGAAAGGCTGATTCCTGAACCAACTCCCGAATTTCGGCAGTAGGTTCTTCAGGTGGCTGCATATAATCCATGTTATTCGTCATCACACCTACCATCAGGCGTACCAGCGAAGTAGAGATTTTTTCGGCTTCATAATCAGTATCCGCAGCAATCACATTAATACACGCAATAGTATAGGGCTTTTGTAAAACTTTTGAGGGCTGAAAATTATTGTAGTAAATACTTAATGCTTCAAAAAGTTGAGCGGGTGCAAAATGACTGGCAAATGCATACGGCAATCCCATGGCCGCAGCAAGTTTAGCACTATCGGTACTTGATCCCAGAATGAAAACAGGCACATCAACACCCTCCGCTACAGTGGCGCGTACCTTCGCTCCCTTGTTGCCTACAGAAAAATATTGCTTTATTTGTTCCACTTCTTGCGGAAACTGATGCACTGCCTGCATTCTGTCGGCCCGTATCGCATACGCTGTAACCTGATCCGTACCCGGGGCCCGGCCTAAACCAAGGTCTATCCTACCCGGAAATAAAGAACCCAATGTTCCAAACTGCTCAGCCACAATCAAAGGTGAATGGTTGGGCAACATGATACCACCAGAACCCACTCTAATTGTTTTTGTTCCCCCAGCAATGTGACCGATCAACACAGCCGTGGCTGAACTGGCAATGCTTATCATATTATGATGTTCAGCCAGCCAAAACCGGGTATAGCCAAATTCTTCAGCATGCTGAGCTAAATCAAGGCTATTTTTAAATACATCTTGTGGCGTGGTGTTGACCGATACAGAGGCTAATTCCAAAACGGAATACGGAATACTATTTTTAATTGACATGAACTAAATAAAGTTTTTTATGCTGACATACTGTTGTCATAGTGCGAACGTAACTATGCATAATATAATTCACCCTTTAAATAAATTCGCTATGAAAATTAATCCTGATTCTCAACCCTTAACCGCCCAGCAACTTCTTGACCATTGGCAAGGCCACCGCAGCCTTACCCGCAGGGTGATCGAAGCATTCCCGGATGATAAATTATTTACTTATTCGGTTGGGGGCATGCGTCCCTTTGCTGAATTAGCGCTGGAGATGTTGGGTATGACAACTCCCACCATGGAGGGTATTGTTACGCGCACCTGGCCAACCTATGCGCCAGCTGAGAAACCCGATTCAAAACAGGGTTTACTTGACATGTGGGATAAGGCTACAACCGAACTTAATGATTTATGGTCGCAGATTCCAGAAGGGCGCTTTCAGGAAGATGACAAAGCCTTTGGCATGTGGGAAGGAAAAGTGCATTGGATACTCTTTTATATTATTGATAATGAAATCCATCACCGTGGGCAGGGCTATGTGTATTTAAGATCATTAGGAATTGAGCCGCCTTTCTTTTGGGAGAGGTAGAATCTAACCTATATCAAATAAAACAGTCAGGTTGTAAGACCTTAAGGAAGAATTTCTTTCTGTAATATTTCAAATTAATCAAAATGGCAGCAGGTCATCTGTATTACGAGTTCTGTGCCTCCGAATTATTAAGGATTATGCCTGCTACAAGTTTGTAATACCAATCGCTCCACTCTATACCAAGCGATAGTATAACAAAAATTGCTGATTCCACATCTAAAAAATCTGGATTTGACTGGTAATTATGAAGGAACACCGGGTCTGTTATTGGTAAATCGTATTGATGACCATTATACGTAAATACAAGACGTGATTGCAGTTTATTGGGTTTGTCTTCATACTTCTTTTGAATTACTTCAAAAGAACTGGTCTTGATTAACATTAATGAATAGGTGAGGCCGCCAATAGCTTCGGATGAAATTGCTTTTCCCCGATTGCCAAAAACTAAAGGTTTCTTATCACACAGTTGCTCAAGTTGTGTTAAATCAAACGTGCCCACTACTTTAATCGAATCTTCATTGAAGAATACATTCTCAGATTGATAATTTATTTCTTCTGAACGGCCGGTTATGTCAATTTCAATAATGTCCAGAATTTTTATATGTGAAACTAAGTGAGTAGGTACTTCACCATGTCCTGCTTCACAAATTGGCCTAATCCACTTTGGACTACTGCTTACTTTTTCCGGGTGATTATTACTATTAAGTTCTATCCCAGCTAAACATCTACCTCCTTCTTTAAGTGAATTTGCCAGGCATACAAATCTGGTTACCATAGACCCTATTCAATTAGGTGGATAATTTCTACATCGTTTTTTACATGTTTTAAGTATTCTGCAAGTAACCTCCTGTGGCATTTTTCAGGAGTGTGTTCACTGCATAGTAAACAATTCTCGTGGAGTTTTTCAATATCTGTCTTCTGTGCAACTTTCCTCATATCCAGCAGGTTCAGATATTCAATTTCATATTCCTTCCATGACATTTGCTTATCCCGATACCTGGATAATAACTCTTTAGTAGGCGCAAAGTCAATTTTGTGTTCATAAGACATGTCACCAATTTCTTTGGCAAAGAACTTAAGGTCAGGGCCTTTGGCAAAACCGGCTAATTGCGAGACATTGTTTATTCTGGTATCCACAATTTTCTTAACGTCCGAATTTCTCAAAAGGTCGAAGAATTTTTCTGCTGACTTTCCGGTAAAACCAATTGTATATAGTTTAATCATATTTTTCTTCAGGCTCTTGTGCGTATGGTGAAAAGCCTATTTCCTGATTACGAAGTCTGTAGGCTACTTTTAATTGCTCGTTCACAGAAACGTTTGGTGAAAAAATATCCGGCTTAGGTATTTTTTTATCATATTTTTTTAAAAGCTGGTTTTCAAGGTCAGCATTTGTCTTAAGCGTTTTATCCTTTAAAATATGCCTAACTTCAAATCCATCCTTCTCCAATGCAATAGAAACCATCGAAAATCTATGACAGTCTAATGGTTCACTTTCTGAACACATTAGAGCGACCGTAAATCCCTTTTCAACTCCTTGCCAAAGTCGTTCAACTCCCCTTTTGAAATTCCATGATTTTTGAACTTTTTCAAAATCCACTTTGCCTTCATCATCTAACAAATCCGGGTCTTTGTGTCTGGCTCCAAATTCCTCAGCAAAATGGAGATAGGTAATTTTATTTGCTTTCAAAAAATTGGAAAGCGGCTCCTTATTGTATTGAGGATTATATGTGCTTGCTGCAACACTTCTGACATCAACAAGGCAGTTTACTGAATACTCTTTTAAAAGCTCAAGAAAATAGTCGAGTTGATGTGTTGAATGCCCTACGGTATATATTATAGGTTTATCCATGTCTAAATTTAGCATCTTTCTTTCTCATATTTTCTTTGTTTTTAGTCTTTTAGGAAGAGCTTACATTGGTGTCATGCAAAACCGTAGGTAAGCAAAGGTGCCAATTTTCGAAACACCACTCTTGTCCAACGGCATGGTACATAACATCCAAATATCAACAATTGTTGATATTTCATAGTATCAATTTAGTTCAAAACGTCAAACACGAATTCCCACTTCAAATACAATAACTTTTTCTCCGCAATGTCTCCCATGCATGGGCTTGCGCGTGGAAATGGGGACGTTGCGGTTTCAGTCATCGCAGCGTCCTCTTCACCACACTAATCCCGCACTCACGAGAGACACTGCGAGGAAAGGAAGCGAAGGACTGCAGCACCATCTCTGGTTTCAAATGAGCTGGCTATGATTAAATCACAAACGTTTCCGATAGCATCTTCACATGGTCTGCTTACGAGTTTTAACAGTTTTGTTAAAAACTTTACAAAAGAATAAACTTAAGCCTTGCTGTTTGCGTTAACCCTGATACTGAGCCTAAAACTTGGCAGAACAAGTAAATTGTTCTACTTTTGCAGCCGATGATTAAGAAATTGGTAAAATATTTTCTAACACTGTCCGTCCTTTTAATAGATGGAACTGATTATCTATCTGCTGCCTCATTATTTCCTGAATCAACGACTCGTGTTAGCATTACACAGCACGCTGATTTTGCCTTTAAATCAGCTCCTTCCGGAACGGAAAATAAAATAGACGTTGCCGAAAATAAGATCGAAGAAGATGAGTCAGACCTGCCCATCAGGTTTGTAGAAAGTTTTAATTACTCTCCGGCATTTCAGGCACAAACGGTCGACTTTTTCATTCCCGACTCTAAAAAGGACATCCCCTTCTACTTAATGTTCTGTACGATCAGAATATGATCTAACACGAAGGCATCACAGTGCCTGCTTCCTTCAATTTTATCATTCATCACTTGTAGCATTTCGCTTCAATATGATGAACCCTGTGGATTTCACATACGCATTGATAAAGGAAATCATCAAGAACTAAATCGCTTTACATCAAAAAATATTATGAAAAACAATCTTATACTCATAAGCCTGTGTGCATTGGTGTGCATTACAAGCTGTGAGTCGCACAAAGAAGAGGCTAAAGAAGAAACCAAATTTTTGGTTACTAGTCCTATTAAAATGGATACGTCAATCACAAAGGGATATGTGTGTCAAATCCATTCTATCAACCACATTGAAGTAAGAGCCCTGGAAAAAGGCTATTTGCAAAATGTTTATGTAGATGAAGGGCAACTGGTAAAAAAGGGACAGTTAATGTTTCAAGTAATGCCCATGTTATATCAGGCTGAACTACAGAAGGCAAAAGCCGAGGCCAACTTTGTGGAGATTGAGTACCTCAACACAAAGTCATTGGCAGATGACAACGTTGTGTCACAAAATGAATTGGCGTTGGCGAAAGCAAAATTTGATAAAGCCAAGGCTGAGGTTGCCTTGGCACAAGTTCATCTTGACTTTACACAAATCAAAGCTCCTTTCGATGGCATTATGGATCGATTTCACGTTCGGCTGGGAAGTCTTGTAGATGAAGGTGAATTGCTCACTAGTTTATCCGACAACAGTAAAATGTGGGTATACTTTAATGTACCGGAAGCGGAATACCTGGAGTATGAAACAGTTATTAAGAAAGACAGCCTGGTACATGTAGACCTGCAAATGGCAAATGGTAAACTCTTTAAGCATCAAGGGATTATTGAAACTATTGAAGCGGATTTTAATAATGAAACCGGAAATATTGCTTTCCGGGCTACATTTCCTAATCCGAAAGGTTTGTTAAGGCATGGAGAAACAGGCAGTATACTAATGACCGTGCCTCTTAAAAATGTATTGCTAATTCCGCAGAAATCCACATTTGAAGTCTTAGATAAAAGATATGTCTTCGTTATCGACAAAGATCATATTGTGCGATCTCGACATATTACCATCGCTGCGGAACTCCCTCATATTTATGCGGTAAATAGCGGACTTGAAGAGACTGATATAATTCTTCTTGAAGGATTGCGCTTGGTGCGTGAAGGTGACGAAATACACTCTGAATTTGTAAAACCTGATTCGGTATTATCACACCTGGATTTGTATGCGGAGTAACCAAATCCTAAAAATCAAAAGAAATGTTTAGTAAAATATTACACAGGCCCGTCTTTGCGATTGTAATTTCGCTGGTCTTTATTTTTGTCGGAGGACTGGCCATTAAGCAGTTACCGACTTCGCAGTTTCCTGAAATTGCTCCCACTACGGT
>CAZNRJ010000165.1:0-8007 GCA_964574945.1 uncultured Ohtaekwangia sp.
CGATGATCGAGCGTCTTGCATCCGATGGATTGCTGTCCGAAAAATTCCGGCCCCAAACCATTTCCATTTTCATCACCGGTATATATTCATCATCCACTACATTCATTGCAAACGTGCGATAGGTTCCCTGGTCATCGGTGTAGCCAATGTTTGTCCAGCCTCCGTTTCCAAAATCATGCGCACTGGCACACACCGCTGCAATGCCCTGTACTTTTGCCAGCTCAATTTTAAATTGTTCGGCTTTTTCGAATCCTGCTTTCACACGCTCAGGCAAGCGGCCTGTGCGCTGAACATTGAGTTGAATAACGGCCAGTTGTTCTTTGTTAAAACCCAAATTCTTGCTTTGCAGAAAACTCAATTGCTGCTGCATGATGAGCGTGCTGGAAATCAGAAAAATGGAAAGCACCAATTGCACCCCTACTAACACCTGGCGAACGCGTTGCTTGTTGTTGCCCGTTTGAATGGTGCCTTTCAAAATCGCAATCGGCTTAAAGCCGGATAGAACAAATGCCGGGTAGCTGCCGGCCATCAATCCTATGATGGTGATCAAAGACACAATCATCGTGATTGTAAATCCATTAAATGCCAGCGCCAATTGCTTGCCGGCAAAATTATTGAACACCGGAAGACCCAGGATGGAGAGCATCACCCCAACGATCAGTGCAATCAACGTGACGATTATTGCTTCGCCAATGAATTGAAATATCAACTGCCTTCGCTCAGCGCCCACCACTTTTCGAATTCCCACTTCGCGGGCGCGCTTCATGGAACGGCCAATGGAAAGCGTTACAAAATTGATGCAAGCCACCAACAAAATAAGCACGGCAATAGCGGCCAAAATGTAACTGTACTTAGGATCGCTTACGGGGGCTATCCCTGCAGGGTAGCTTGTATCGAGATGGATTTCGGTTAGCGGTTGCAAGCCGGGTGCATACTTACTTTCTTTAAAAGATTCTTCACCCAACAGGGTAAGGAACACAGACGGAAATTTACTTTGCAAATCATGTGAGTTAACACCTTCTTTCAACAGCACATACGTTTCGGGTGTGATGTTAAACCAGGCCGATGTAAGCACCCGCGGGTTATAAAGTTTCGGATAATTAAGATCGGAAATCAGGATATCAAACTGAATGCTTGAGTTAATGGGCACATTGGCTGTTATTGCCTTTACGGTGAAATCTTCAAATATTTCCCCTAACTGAAGCGAAAGTGTTTTGTTGATGGGATCAACATCACCGAAATACTTTTTAGCGGTTGCCTCCGTAAGCACAATACCACTCTGCTCGCGCAATGCATCGCGATTCTCATTAATAATTTCGAAATCAAAGAGCTCAAAGAAATCCTGACCGGCAACAGTGATCTGTTCGTTGAATAAATTCCCGCCCACCTTCACGGGACTTCCAATATTATTGATGCGCACCTCGGCTTCTACCTCGGCAAAATTTTCCTTGAGGGCCGGCCCCATGGGAAAGGGCGTTACGGTATTGAAAAACTTTTCATTCTCACCATAGTCTTCGCGTGCATAAACACGGTAAATACGATCGGCTTTTGTGTGAAAGGTATCAAACGTCCACTCGTCTTTTACAAATAGGGCAATAAGCACACAACACGCAATGCCCAGGCTTAATCCCAGCACATTAATGAACGAATGAATCTTACTTCGCCACAGCGAGCGAAAAGCGATTTTGAGGTAATTGTGCAGCATATGGGTTGGGTTTGATCAAAAGTGGTGAAAAAAGCAGTTTTAATAAAGCACTTGCTCTCCACCCGAGACTGTGATGTAATGAACTGTAAAAAAGTTGTAGTGGGATTAATATTTATAATGAATAAATCACTCTTGGTTGATCTGCAACAGGTGGTATTACTGCACTATCTTCTTTCATTTGAAAACTTATATGTCCTGAAACCAATTATTCCAATTCCTACTATACAGATTCCAAACAGTCCCCAAGTAAATTTTATTTTTCCATCCATGAGATTAACAAATCTTTCCCGATCAATGTCCTGTAAAGGTAATGCCATTAACTCAGGATTATTTTGGATTTGATCTCGATAACTAATTTGTAGTAGGGCTATTTCATAAATTATGAAAGAAATCATAATAAGTCCCAACACTATCCCAATATTTGTCCACTTAGTTTTAAACTTTCGTGTAAGCCCTAATGAAAAAAATACTAAAAAGGTTAACGGGCCTATTATTAGGATCAATATTTCTGCTGCGCTTAATACAAAATATGTATCATGAAGTTGAATATCAATGGCACTCTGCCCAATTATTAAAATGACAATTAAGATAGCACCAATAAAAAGTGTTATAAAAACTAACAAATCTTTACTCAGTCCCTTCATCAATTGATTAATTTTGATTATAAACTCTACGTTCGAATATACTCATTGTTAATATTTATTTTTAATAAGATCGTCAAATTAATTGCTCATTGTGTTACTTCGTGCCCTTGCGTCTTTGTGGTTTAAAAAAATGAACCATGAAGTCACTAAGAACACAAAAGTTTCACACCTGTGTGTCGAAACACTTCAGTGTGCAGGCACACCTGTGTTTCGAAACACTTCGGTGTGCAGACACAAAGAAATATCAATGGCTTTTTACTTAATTCCTGCTACCTTAGGCTACTCAATCATTAAATCCTACCTATGAAAATCAGAATTCTCGCACTGCTCTT
Organism: uncultured Ohtaekwangia sp.; assembly: GCA_964574945.1. Taxonomy (GTDB): domain Bacteria; phylum Bacteroidota; class Bacteroidia; order Cytophagales; family Cyclobacteriaceae; genus ELB16-189. Next base: position 2,682 of record CAZNRJ010000165.1, read on the forward strand.
GCTGATCTCCCTTAGCGGTTATTGTAATGTAAAACTTCCTAAAGTTCTTGGCGATAATATGGTGCTGCAACGCAACAAGCCTATCAATATATGGGGTTGGGCGGATGCCGGGGAGAAAGTGAGCGTGCAATTCAATAAACAAAGCGCTTCCGCGAAAGCAGATAAAACAGGCAAATGGTTTCTTACGCTAAAACCGGAAGCAGCAGGCGGCCCCTATCAACTAATCATAAAAGGAAAAAACGCCATCATGCTAAGTAATATTTTAGTAGGCGAAGTATGGGTGTGCTCAGGGCAAAGTAATATGGAGTGGCCGTTGCGCGCTGCAAACAATGCCGAGCAAGAAATTAAGCAAGCCGATTATCCTATGATCCGTCATTTCGGGGTGCAAAAATCAGTGTCGTCAAAATTAGAAGACGATGTAAAAGGTGGCGAATGGAAAATTTGCAGTCCGGAAAATGCGGGTGAGTTTACTGCCGTAGGTTATTTTTTTGCCCGTGAGTTATTTCATTCACTCAAGATACCGATAGGACTTGTGCATACCTCGTGGGGCGGCACACATTCTGAAACCTGGACAAGCCGTGAGGCATTTGAACAAAGTGCAGAGTTTAAAGATATGATCGCTTCCATGCCTGCATTAGATCTGGATGCCATCGCCAAACAAAAAAATGAAGCTTTGCATAATAAGCTGACTGAATTGGGATTAATCCTTCCAAAAGCTGGAGAAGAAAAGTCATGGAGTCAAAATACCTTTAACGATAGCAGTTGGCCCACCATGACGTTGCCGGGGTTATGGGAACAAAAAGCATTGGGTGATTTAGATGGCGTTGTTTGGTTCCGAAAAACGATTTCCATTTCAAAAGAAGATGCCGGCAAAGAAGCAACACTTCAACTTGCCATGATTGATGACATCGATGAAACTTTTGTGAATGGCATCCAGGTGGGAAGTACAAAAGCCTATAATGAAAAACGCTCTTATGTGATCAGTGGCGATCACCTGAAGCCGGGCGAAAATGTAATTGCCATTCGGGTAACCGACACCGGTGGCGGTGGCGGAGTGTATGGCGATGCAGCCGATATGAAATTAACAATTGGAAAATCTTCGATCTCATTAGCTGGAGATTGGAAGTACCAGGTCGAAAAAATACAAGGCGCTGGATCATCGATTGGGCCTAATGCCTACCCTACTCTTTTATATAACGCTATGCTTCACCCACTTCTTAACCTGGGCATTCAAGGTGCCATCTGGTACCAGGGTGAATCAAATGCCGGGCGGGCATATCAATACCGCACTGCTTTTCCATTGATGATTAAAGATTGGCGCACGCATTGGAAGCAGGGCGACTTTCCATTTTATTTTGTTCAATTAGCAAGTTTTAACTCGGCCAATGGCGATAGTGAACATGGCAGCACCTGGGCTGAACTTCGTGAAGCGCAAACCATGACACTTGCATTGCCACATACAGGCATGGCCGTAACAACGGATATTGGCGAAGCCAACGATATCCATCCGCGCAACAAACAAGATGTAGGCAAGCGATTAGCGGCCATTGCACTTCATGATGTGTATGGAAAAAATAATGAATACAGCGGCCCTGTTTATGAATCGATGAAAATAGAAGGGAACAACATCCGCATTTCATTTACTCATGCTGGCAGCGGTTTGCTGGCAAAAGATAAGTATGGATACGTAAAAGGATTTGAGATTGCGGGTAGCGATCAAAAATTTAAGTATGCGAAAGCGTGGATTGAAGGCAATACGGTAGTTGTTGCTTCAAGTCAGGTTTCAAATCCTGTAGCGGTTCGTTTTGCATGGGCGGATAACCCGGAAGATGCTAACCTATTTAATAAGGATGGATTTCCGGCAGTGCCTTTTCGTACCGATACCTGGAAAGGAATTACCGAGAGCGGGAAGTTTAGGATTGAGTAACAAAGAAGATACTGGATACTGGATGCTTGATACTGGATTCTGGGAAGGGCAAGTATCGAGAATCACTTCACCTCACTTAATTTCAAGAAATAAGTGGTAACTTCAACTACTTTAAAATAGAAGATCCATTTAGTTATCAGTTGAAAATCATAGGTATTTAAGTTAACCTTAGAATAATGAAACCCTTCATCATTTTTCTCTCCATCATTTCACTGGTAATTATTTTTCCTAAATGCAAAGAGAATAATGAATCGCCCAAAATTACTGTAGGCAATCTGGTTTTAGAGACAACCATCACCACCAATGGGTCTGGTCTTGTCACGTTTAAGGCCACAGCGGACAATGCTGTTGAGTTTATATTTTATTTTGGCGAAGGACTAAACGATCCAGTGACTTTGCCCACGGGGATTACATCGCACACTTATCTTTCTTCAGGCACATACCCGGTTAAAGTACAAGCCTACTCAGCAGACAATCTTAGTGTTGATAAAAATCTGAACATTACGATTCAGGTAAATGAACTTCCTATCGCAAACATCGGATATACCAGCCCAACCAGTTATGCTGGCATGTCTCTTGTATGGCAGGATGAGTTTGTGGGCGATCAGTTAAACTCTGCCCATTGGAATTATGAGATCGGTCCCTTCAACAATGAACTTCAATATTATAAGCAACAAAATACAACCGTGCACAATGGTTATCTGATCATTAAAGCCAAGGTTGAAAAGATGGAAGGCAAAATCTACACCTCTTCGCGACTCACCACGCAAAATAAAAAAACATTTAAGTACGGTCGCATTGATATCAGAGCGATGATGCCAAAAGGGAAAGGACTCTTTCCCGCATTGTGGATGTTAGGATCTTCCTTCTCTACAATAGGTTGGCCCAAATGCGGAGAAATTGATATTATGGAAACGATTGGTGGTGGAGGTCGGGACAGCGTGACGTATGGAACCGTTCACTGGGAATTTAACGGACAACATGTTTCCTACGGAGGCCATAAAGGCCTGCAGAATGGCAAAGTTTTAGGAGACGAGTTTCATGTATTTTCCATTGTATGGACCTCCACTGAAATTAAATGGTATATCGATGATATAAAATACCATACAATAGATATTACACCAGCAGACCTGGTTCCCTTTACAAAAGACTTCTTTTTTATTTTTAATGTGGCAGTGGGTGGAGAATGGGCCGGAAGTCCAGATGCCACTACGGTTTTTCCTCAGCGAATGGTGGTGGATTACGTACGAGTGTTTCAATGATGATACGAATTGAGTAAGGGTTCCAACCTTTAAAGATTGGAACCCTTACTTCACCAACTTAATCGAAGCCGAGTTAATACAAAACCTTAGGCCGGTGGGTGGCGGACCATCCGGAAAAACATGGCCGAGGTGACAATCACAAACACTGCATTCAACTTCTACACGCGTCATGCCGTAACTTGTGTCTTTCGTGTACTTTATCACGTTCGGTTCAACTGAAGAATTAAAACTTGGCCAGCCGGTACCTGAATCAAACTTTTTACGCGAATCGAAAAGCACCGTTCCGCAACAGCGGCAGGCATATAACCCTGCTTCGTGCGCTTCACAATATTCGCCTGAAAAAGCATGTTCGGTTCCTTTTCTCCGTGTAACCTGAAACTCTTCCGCAGTCAGGATTTTCTTCCACTCTTCATCCGTTTTTTCCACCCGCATGGGCGGAGTGAGGTTTCCTTTGGAAGCATATTGCAGCACATCAAGCCATTTCATAAAAAGCGGTTTACTTGTTCCTAATAAACCACTTTTTAGCCAATTAGTTCACAGAATTCTCGCTGTACTTAATCCGTTTTCGTTTTCCAAATCCTCCAAACTTTAGCGTAACATTATAAGACCAGTCGCTTAGGTCAGAATCTTTCAGTCCGGCCGCACTGCTATGCGAAGTACTGCGGTATGAAATTCCCGGGCTCAAGCGCATCCAGCGAAACAAATTCATTTCTAATTGCACACCGGGCTCCACCACATAAAACCAATTTTCATCATGCCCCGAAAATGAATCGAAATCATTCGCATCCCAATGGTAGCGATCATACTGAGCCGTGAAACCGACACCTGTAAATAAATCAAACACCACGTGTATGGGTTTGTTGGAACCGATGACACGTTCTACCTTTAATCCACCCTGTCCGTATTGATACGTCATAGGTTGCCGTGAGTCGATGCTGTATTCAACCGGAACACGGATGTCATTGGTAGAACCTGCAAAGGCAAGCCCGAGCATCCACCTGCGATTGATAAATACGCCTCCATACACTTCGGCAATGTTGGCAAACTCGCCACCTATGGATGTGAATTTATTTGTGAGGGCACCGTAGCCACCTGTAGCTTTTCCGGGGCCAAAAAGTGTTTGAACTTCCTGCGCTAAAGCAGCTTTTACAACCAGGAAAGAAAATAAGAGTAATGCAAAACGGGTTTTCATAATTATCAATTTTCATACAAGACAATTGACAATTAGTTATCCCCTATGCTGCGTTTATTTTTTTATTCGTGCCGGATGGCATCCACGGGATTAAACCTGGAAGCCCGAATGGCAGGATAGGTACCAAAAATAACTCCCACCAAAATGGAAATGACAGAAACCAGAAGTACAGTATTTAGCGTGTAAGCTGCCTGAAAGGGAACATCGGTAACAGCCCGAACGATTGGAATAACAGCCATGGTTATCAGGATGCCAAATGCCAACCCCAGGAAACTTCCAAAAGCCGACACAGTGATGGACTCGGATAAAAATAATAAAACAATATCGCGCCTGTTGGCGCCCGTTGCTTTTCGGATACCGATTTCGGCTGTGCGTTCCGTTACTGAAATTAATAACACGTTCATCACTCCAATACCTCCCACTACCACCGAGATGCCCACAATTAAACCCATCACAATCCGGAATAATAAAAATGCTTTTGTCGCTTGTTCAATCCTAAAGTCATTTGTTGTGATGGTGAAATTATCTTTAGACTCATTATAATTCTTTGCCAGCCAACCCGTGATCTCTTCTTTTAAAACAGGAATGTCCTCTGTAATTTTTGCATCAAACAACACCATGGGCGGATGCCCATACAATTCGGTGGGTGAGAGCAGCGTAATCGGAAAATAAATTTGTGGCGCTTTTACTTTTGGCTCGGGAACGATACCGATAATTTTTAATTCCTTGTCAATAAACCGGATCGTTTGGCCAAGTAATTGAGATTCATCTTCCAATAATGTGGCTTTAAAAAATGCGCTGTTAACAACCACTACAGGTTGTTTTTGCTCTACATCCGCAACCTGATAAATGGCCCCTGTAAATTTCGCTGTGTCCGCACGAATGGCTGCGGCATTTACCCATGCATACGCACCGATGCGTTTTCCATCTTTTAGCTCTGCCTCT
>CAZNRJ010000166.1:0-536 GCA_964574945.1 uncultured Ohtaekwangia sp.
GCGAAGAATTGAAAATAGGAGCCCCATTAAACAAAACCAGATTCTGATCAACGCGCCCACCCCGCACATTAAAACCCGATGATCCTTCGCCAACACTGCTTACCCCCGGTAATGTTTGGATACTTTTTAAAATATCAACTTCGCCCATAAACGTTGGAAGACTTTTTATTTCTTGTAATTCGAGTTGGGTAATACCTGTGAGGGCTTGTTTGATGTTGCTGTCAATGGGACGAGAGGTAATGATTAATTCTTCCAAGTCAACCACACCCTCTTCTAATTCAACATTAAAAACTCCTGCAGATTTCACCTTTATTCGATAATAACCAGGCTTAGCTCCAATATGACGAACCGTGATCTTATAGTTTCCTGGCGGTAATTCAAGAATATATCTTCCTTCACTATCCGAATAATTAAAAAATTTATGCACATCTGCAGAGATGGATGCCCCCACAATTGGATCCATAGAATTTTTCATCCTTATGGTGCCTGTAATGATTACGACTGATCCTGCAGCTACTGAATCTTTTCCAATAGTT
>CAZNRJ010000166.1:546-6844 GCA_964574945.1 uncultured Ohtaekwangia sp.
ATTGCCAATCGGTTTGTCCGAAGCTAAAATATGGGACGAGGAAAAAAATTAGTAGCCAATGTTTTCGATTCATGAACAGTATCAAAAGTAGGCTTTAAAGGTACTTGTTTTTTCCTTTCCCGAGGGTCTCTTTTGATCAACGGCACGCGACAGGTATAAAGATTCAGATTAGTAATTCCTGGGCTTGCAACTTTGCCCTACTTTGCTCATCTTCCAAAGCAATTTCAGGGCTCTACTCAACAATTCAAATTCACACTAACTCATCACACCATGAATCCCTACCTCGCAGAATTTTTAGGAACCATGCTGCTCATCTTAATAGGGGAAGGAGTAGTGGCCGGTGTAATACTGAAAGGAAGTAAAGCCGAAAATGCCGGGTGGCTAACCATCTGTGTAGCGTGGGGCCTTGCAGTTACCATGGCAATTTACGCAGTAGGCAATATTAGTGGTGCGCATTTAAACCCCGCTGTTACCATCGGGCTTGCCGTTAATGGAGATTTTGAATGGAGCATGGCCGCGGGCTATATAGCAGCACAGTTAGCAGGCGCTTTTGCAGGCGCTGTTCTCGTTTGGCTTTATTACTATCCTTATTGGAAAAATACTCCGGATGGTGCAACAAAGTTGGCCGTATTTTCTACGGCTCCGGCAATCAGAAATTCGGTATCAAATTTATTTAGTGAAGTTGTTGCTACAGCGGTGCTCATCTTTGGGATATTATTCATTGGAGTGAATGAGTTTACACAAGGATTAAAACCTTTGGTAGTTGGAGCACTCATAACTACTATTGGTTTGGGATTGGGCGGAACTACAGGTTTTGCAATCAATCCGGCCCGCGATTTAGGACCGCGCATTGCTCATGCCATTTTACCGATACACGGAAAAGGTAGTTCTGATTGGGGCTATGCCTGGATACCGGTAGTAGGACCAACGATTGGCGGAGCGCTGGGAGCTGTGCTTTATGGCTTGTTATTTTAATCAAAATTATATCTGAATAAATGGAAAGAGGAATAAAGCTGTTTCTACGATTCGCACTTGCGGCTGGATTCTTGTCGGCAGTGGCGGATAGATTTGGAATGTGGAACAAGGAAGTTTCCGTTTGGGGAAATTGGAATAGTTTTCTTGATTATACCCGTTTGATAAATCCCTGGTTTCCGGATTCACTAATACCAGCTATTGGAATGATAGCTACCGCAGTTGAAGTACTTTTTGCGGTTTTTCTTTTAGTAGGATTTAAGACTGAACTGACTGCGAAAGTGAGTGGTTTTCTTTTATTGCTATTTGGCTTATCAATGACCTTTTCAACAGGAATAAAGGGAGCACTTGATTACTCCGTCTTTAGTGCTTCTGCGGCAGCGTTTGCATTAAGCCTTATGAAAGATAAATATTTAGAATTAGATTTAGTAGTATAATGTGCGAACATATAAAAGATAAACGAAGTATCGGGAATCCGTAATCAGAATCCAGCATGAGCCTACCAAAATATATAATTGCACTCGATCAGGGCACTACAAGTTCAAGGGCAGTACTCTTTAATAGCAAGGGTGAAATACAAGGCATCGCGCAACAGGAATTCCGACAAATTTTTCCGAACCCGGGTTGGGTGGAACACGATCCCGAAGAAATTTGGAGTACCCAATTGGGTGTGCTCCAAAAGGTAATTTCAGATAATGGAATTGATTACAAATCGATTGCAGCCATTGGCATCACCAATCAACGCGAGACTACTGTAATTTGGGATCGTAAAACAGGTACTCCGGTTTACAACGCCATTGTTTGGCAAGACAAACGCACTGCGCCTATCTGTGAAGAGTTGAAGACAAAGGGCTTAACAGATTATGTTCGCCAACATACCGGGCTTGTAATTGATTCATACTTTTCAGGGACAAAAATTAAATGGATACTCGATCAGGTTAATGGAGCACGCCAACGGGCAGAGCAAGGAGAGCTCGCGTTTGGAACCATTGATACCTGGCTGATCTGGAAACTGACCAATGGCAAGTCGCATGTAACCGATTATTCCAATGCATCGCGTACGATGGTGTATAATATCAGGGATTTAAAATGGGATGATACGCTGCTGAAAGAATTGCAGATTCCTAAATCTGTTCTGCCTGAAGTAAAACCATCTGCTTCTTTGTTTGGAACATGGAATGTAAATGGTTTGGAAATTCCTATTGCTGGTGTTGCAGGCGATCAGCAAGCTGCATTATTCGGCCAGGCTTGTTTTGAGCCCGGTATGGCCAAGAATACGTATGGCACGGGTTGTTTTATGCTGATGAATACAGGATCAACCATTCAACAATCAAAAAACGGATTGATTACAACCATTGCCTGGGGACTTGATGGAAAGGTAGAGTATGCATTGGAAGGCAGTGTGTTTATAGCCGGTGCAGCCGTGCAGTGGCTTCGTGATAGCTTGCATTTAATAGATCATTCAAAAGACTCTGAATATTTTGCGATGAAGGCATTAGGTTCCAACGAAGTATATGTGGTGCCGGCCTTTGCGGGATTGGGTGCGCCTTACTGGGATATGTATGCACGCGGGGCCATCTTTGGCTTAACGCGCGATACGGGAAAAGATCACCTGATAAAAGCAACATTGGAATCATTGGCATATCAAACCAAGGACGTTCTGAATGCCATGCAGGAAGATGCCGGATTGAAATTAGCAAGTCTGAAAGTGGATGGCGGAGCCTGTGCGAATAATATCCTTATGCAGTTTCAGGCCGATATTCTGGGAACTGAAGTAGAGCGACCCGAAGTAATTGAATCTACTGCTTTGGGTGCGGCTTACCTTGCGGGAATCCAGATCGGACTTTGGAAGAAGGAAAGCATTATAAAGAATAGAAAAATCCAAAAACAATTTGTGCCGGATATGGATGAAGCGACAAGGGTGAAACTGTACAAAGGCTGGAAAAAAGCAGTGGAGCGGAGCATGAGGTGGGTGGAGTAATTCACACCGTGGCAGGCAGCGGTGTGCTTTCAAGGTAAAGTGTGTCAGGATCGAGATCAATGGTTTCGTTCCAGGCTACCGTGCCGTATATCACAAATGCTTTTTGAAAGAATGATGGATTACGCAAGGGCTCATATACGGGATATGAAAGATATGGAGTCACGTCAAAGATTCGTACTTCCCCGTTAGTAAATATAATCCTCAGTTTGTTTTCTGATAATGCGTTGACGTGTCTTGCGCGTGGGTTCATAATAATTATTTTAACGGATCAATGGTAAATACTTTTTGACCATTTACAGCTAAATGCCAATCGGCCATCAGTGAATCTTTGTGTATTTCAATCCAGGCCAATAGTAACTTTTCTTTATTTGAAGGTAATTCTCCCTCAAGCAAATTCCCGTCAGGAATTTGATACACACCTTCTTTTTCACCATATCGTACATGGATGTGGGGGAGTTTGTGTTTTTTGTTATCCAGATAATACATGGTACAATGAGTCCATAAAACATTGAAATAACCGGCATAATCGTTTTATTCTCTATCTCAAAGTTAGTACTTTACACGTAAAATACTGCTTTGGATTTTTCAATGAGCACCCGTCTGGACACATCTCGAATCTACAGGTTGGCAAAAGGCAGTACAACGTACCATGGATTTGGCTCGAAACTTAATTCAATATTCAAAATGGACGGTTACTTCATTAAATTTTGAACCTTGAGTTTGAATTTTTAAATGGCTGAAGCTTGAACAGAACTAATAACATTTCTCAACTCAAAAGTGAATCCTTCGATCTGCTTATAATTGGTGGGGGCATCACCGGTGCGGGCATTGCATTGGATGCAGCTTCACGCGGGTTGAATGTTGCATTGGTGGAGAAAAATGATTTTGCTTTTGGAACCAGCAGCCGGTCTACTAAATTAATTCATGGTGGCCTGCGCTATCTTAAGCAGTTAGAGTTTGGGTTGGTGAAAGAAGTAGGCAGTGAACGGGCCGTGGTTCACAAATTGGCTCCGCACCTCGTAGTGCCCGAAAAAATGCTGTTGCCCCTTTATGAAAAGAGAGGCTTCGGCAGCTTGCTCACTTCAATTGGGTTGAAATTGTATGATTGGCTGGCAGGGGTAAAGCCGGAGGACCAGCGCAGGATGCTTACGCGCAACCAAACATTAAAGCAAGAGCCTTTGCTAAAGCCGGAGGACGTGAAAGGCGGGGCAATTTATGCCGAATATAGAACGGATGATGCCCGGCTTACCATCGAGTTAATAAAAACAGCAGCGCAGTATGGTGCACGTGTTGTTAATTATTGCGAAGTGGAAGATTTCATTTATAAGGATGAAATAATAACCGGGGTAAAAGTAAAAGATCATATTGCCGGTCTATCATTTCCGGTAAAAGTGAAAGTTGTGGTGAGCGCGGCAGGCCCCTGGGTGGATGAGCTGCGAACAATCAATCATTCTAAAAAAGGTAAGCGACTTCACTTGACGAAAGGAGTTCATCTTGTAATACCCCGAACCAAATTTCCTGTAAAGCAAGCTATATACTTTGATGTAGAGGATGGCCGAATGATTTTTGCAATTCCACGTGGAGAGATCACGTATGTAGGTACCACTGACACGAATTATCAAGGCAGCCTCGATGAAGTGTATGCTTCGAAAGAAGATGCGGAATATCTTGTAAAAGCGGTTAACAGAACTTTTCCTGAAGTAAATCTTACGTTAACAGACATTGAATCAAGTTGGGCCGGGTTGCGGCCGCTAATCCATGAAGAGGGTAAGTCGGCATCTGAGCTTTCCCGCAAGGATGAAATCTTTGAATCTGATACTGGACTGATTTCAATTGCAGGGGGTAAGCTTACAGGATATAGAAAAATGGCCGAACGTGTTGTTGATCTCGTCATTGAAAAATATTTTAATGAAGTTGAGAGTCCTTGCCAGACAGAAAACATTCCTTTTACAGGATCTGATTTTAAAAATTACAACCAGGTAAAGGAATACATTACGTTGGTTTCAGGGAAACTTCAAAGAGACGGGTTGTCACACCGTGCTGCTTACTTAGTTCATAATTATGGAAAGCAAACTGATTTGATTTTATCACGGTTGCATCAAAGTCAAGCTACTGTCAATGAAGCTGAACTGGCTAAAGCCGAACTCTGGTTTTGCCTGGCGCATGAGATGGTTGTTAATCCGTCAGATTTTTTTATTCGAAGAACTGGGTTCCTTTATTTCAATAGGCCCCTGCTCGAATCTGTTTTGGATCCGGTATTGGAAGACTTTGGGGTTCATTTTAATTGGACAAGTCAAACCTTTCAAAAAGAAAAAGCTGAATTAGAGAAAACAATTAAATTGGTTTATAATTTTTAAAGTATTGCGGGTATGAAAATTTTCCTGTTCCTGCTGGGAATAACTTTTTTGGTAGTCATAGAAATAGCACGGGTTTATTACATAATGCCGTTTCCCGGAAGCCAGGAGAAAAACACGGTTGAACTTGCTTACTTCCTTAGCCAAAATATTATCTGGTTTCGCTTGTTCGGAATTTTATTAGTTGCTTATCCCGCTTATAAATTATTAACCCATACAAAAGCTACTATTAAATGGACGGCCATTATGTTACTTGCGTTTTGGCTAATGGTGGTTTATGCTTTTAACTTCCGCTTCCTGGCGGATAAAATGTTTTATCAACCCGAGAATAAAATTCTTGTTGCAGCAGCGGATAATAAAGTTTCTGAAAATAGTCTTGTATTGGGGGTTGTTATTAATGGCGAAGCAAAAGCCTACCCAATTGAGATTATTGGCTATCATCACCAGGTTAGGGATACGATAGGAGGCGAACAGGTAATGGTTACATATTGCACCGTTTGCAGGACGGGTAGGGTTTTTAAACCGGAGGTGGATGGGCAACTTGAAACATTTCGATTGGTAGGCATGGATCATTTCAATGCCATGTTTGAAGATAGCCGTACAAAAAGCTGGTGGCGGCAAGTAAATGGTGAAGCTATTGTAGGATCCAAAAAGGGTAAAACCCTGCCTGAAATTCCATCCGGGCAAATGACACTGGCAGCCTGGCTCGATCAACATCCCCAAACATTAATTCTGCAACCTGATGTAAAATTCACCGATCAGTATGCAGGATTGGACAAGTATGATGAAGGTAAAATTGAAGGCTCGCTGGAGGGTACCGATTCTCTTTCGTGGCAAAATAAATCGTGGGTGGTGGGTGTGTCGCTTGGGTTGGATGCAAAAGCGTATGATTGGAATGATTTGAAAAGCATGCGCGCGATCAATGATGATTTACAAGGAGTACCCTTAACCGTTGTGCTGCAAAATGACTCAGCATCCTTTCATGTTTGGA
>CAZNRJ010000166.1:6854-8000 GCA_964574945.1 uncultured Ohtaekwangia sp.
AGTTTAAAGGCGATCATAGATACCCAAACAAAGTCGGTGTGGGGTTGGAATGGAAAATGTGTTGACGGGGTTTACAAAGACACCTCGCTTACATCTATCCAATCGTACCAGGAGTTCTGGCATTCATGGAAAACCTTTCATCCTAATACTGCTCAATATCTGCCAACGTATATTATGGATTTGACGAATTAACAGCGGGTATTATTTTTTTGTGTAATGCCCTTTCAGGGAATGGATTCTTATCCTGTTTTCGACAACTTCGTATATAATGCGATGTTCTTCGTTAATGCGCCTCGACCATTTGCCTGCTAAATCATATTTGAGTTGTTCCAGTCATTCAATGCCTGTTCGGAATAATCTACTTCCACAAATTTTCCGTCCTAATGGTTTTGAATTTACCCTTGCGAAATGCGGTTTCACTGTCTTTGATTTTCTTTACAAAATCAGGGTCATAGTCTTTTTTCTTTTCAAATGAAACGTTCAATGCTTTCACGGCAGTTAATTGAACTTCATTATCGGGATGTACAATTAAAGTTTCCATACTAATCGTTGTGATAACAAAATTACAAAAAATAGATTAGTCCACAATTCCAAGCTATCCGAATACAGATATGGATTTTAAAATCCCCAAACTGTCGCGGATGTTTGCACAAGCTCAGGCTGAGAATCGAAGTTGGCTAGGAAAGTTGCTCTTTTCTTTCGTTAGAAGGGGTAGGGTGTGTCGGTTATACGGGATTGAAAACCGAGGTTGTAAATTTATTCTAAAAAGTAACCAATTTGGTTACTTTTTTGTTTTCTTTGTGCATGAATATTTACAACCGGAGTTCGCTTACCGCCTTTTATCGAAAGCACCCCGATTGCAAGGACACATTAGAAAAATGGTATCATGATGTTGAATCAAAAAACTGGAAGAGGCCCAACGATGTTACACGGGATTTTAATACTGCGCGTACTATTAAAAACAACCGCGCCATTTTTGAGATCAATCATAACGATTACCGTCTGATTGTTGAGATTAATTACCAAAAATGCTGGGTATTTATAAAATTTATTGGAACCCATGCTCATTATGATGACGTGGATGCAGGAACAGTAGACTTGTTTAAACCTCAAAAAAAAAAATAGATGAAACTTAAAATACTTAAA
>CAZNRJ010000167.1:0-7960 GCA_964574945.1 uncultured Ohtaekwangia sp.
CGGATGGATTGGGTGGATGTGGCCCTGAAGGAAGGAAGTCAAGATTTTCCAACGATGTCTTAATCAAACATTCTTTCCAGGAATTCTTGTTGATCAGGATCGTGCTCATGCCTTTGCTCGAATCTCCAATAGGATATTTATCACCTTTGGGCTTACGCATATCCAGGTCAAGCAGAACAACTTTCTTGCTCGACATAGCCAAAACACCCCCCAGGTTCATCGCCAAAAATGATTTTCCTTCCCCCGATGTAGTGGACGAAATTGTAATCACCTTACTATGATTTGTCGAATTGAAAAATTCAAGATTTGTTCGCAAGCTTCTAATGGCCTCACTTACCATTGACTTTGGATTGTCAATAACAGGAAACAGCGTTTTTATTTTACTGTGCGAAGAGGGGATAGCCCCCAGCATAGGCACCTGTGTGCCACGCTCTACCTCTTTAATGCTGGTTATTTTATTATTGAGCAGGTATAATAACCCGATAAAGAAAAAGTTTAACACAATGCCGGCTACCAGGCCAATGCCCAGAATCAAATATTTTTTTGGAGAGATGGGAATTAAGGGTAATGTAGCCGGTGATAAAATTTTGAAATCAGGTGTGCTGCCCGCTTGTGCAATTTCAAACTCTGCTTTGGATTGCATCATGGACAAATAGAACTCCTCGTACAATTTATAATAGCGCTGGTTTTTTGAAAACTGGGTATTTTTATCGGGCATTCCGGCAAATTCTTTTTCAAGACTTTCTTTTTGTTTGCTTAGCTCGGCTTGAGTTACCAACCAGTCTTTTTTGATTTTTGTAAGTTGAGTAAACACCATATCTTTCAACGCACTCAACTCCTGTTCCTTCTGCTTAAAGGCAAACGTGTTTTCGTTGTATGCAAGACTTAACCGGTCACGGTCCTGGGCGATTTTATTCAGCTCTTCAATTTTCTTATTAATGTATTCGGGCAGGAATTTATAAGGTTGATGAACGGTGGTGGATTTGCCCTCTGTAATCACATCGAGAAGCGCGTTAAGTTCGGCCAGATTTTTGGCAAGCACATATCGCTGGGAATCCACCCGGTTGATAGCGATAATAGTTCTCTTTAAGTCAAGGGTTAAATCGCTGCTTTTGTTCTTTAGGGTAAAGTTTTCGAAGTAATCTTCAAATCCTGCCATTCTTGTCTCCACCTGGGCCAACTCGTTATTGAGCCATTCAATTTTTTGCTTATTGGCAAGGTTCTTTTGTTCATTGCTGTAGGTTATGTAAAGCGAATCAATTTTGTTAACAATATCATAGGCTTTCAGTGAATTATAATCCCGAAAGGAGATACGAATGGTGTTCGCTTGAAAATTAAGAGGATCAACCTGGATATTTTTAGACAGATACTCTATTAACTGGTTGCGGCTGTTCAGTGTGAAATAGTACGTGTTATTATCTTCATCCACAAAGTAAATGGATTTGGTAATTGTTAATTCAGTACCGTCTATTGAGAACGGAACACCAAAGTTGGCCGAGACGGAAGTTCCGGGATCACCTGTGTGAACAAAAAATTTAGTACCTTCTTTAAAATCAAAATAGAATGGAATGTCGAAATGGTTGGGATTAATTTTTCCCGGGCTAACAAGGAAACCAGACCGCTTATACATTTCGTCTTTCAGCACCTTGCCCACACTATAATAGCTGATAGACAAATCAAGGGAATCCAATACTTTGCTGAAAAATAGCTTTGATTTTATTTGTTCAATTTCGCCAGAGACAATATTCAGGTTCTGGTCATCGATCATAGTCTTGATCCCTAATTCAGTGGCATCCCTCTTAATGTCAAGTTTTAGTTCGGATTCAGACTCGAATAAATCTTTTGTATAGCGGATGGTGAGATAAGCGGCTAAGTTGGCGGCAACAAATATCAGGATGACCCACACCAGGTTTTTCCGGAATACTGCTGCGAGTTTTTCGGGATCAATAGAATCTGCGGAAGTCGATGTTTGCATGGCTATAAAAATCCAAACGTCAATAACTCCTGACTACTACCAGGAGTGTTATCAAACTTATTAATAAACTAATGGCGCCTGCATTGTCGCGCAAGCCTTCGCTAAATGGCCTGCGAATAGGCTCAACATAAATAACATCGCCAGGCTCCACAATTATATTTCCATCTTTAAATCCCTGAATGGTGCTTAGGTCAATTTCAAAAACCTTTTCACCACGAATAAGCTTAATGTTATTTGCTTTTGAATCGTTCGTTAACCCTTTGGCCAGGGCAAGCACTTCAAGCAGGCTCATGTTTTCGTTGGTAAGGGGTATCACCTGCCCACCTACGGCACCCAGCATAGTCACCCGCTTGTTTACATAATTAATCATTACAAAAGGCTCTTTGAAAAACTTTGCATATTCCTTTTGCACAATTTCTTCCGCCTGGCGGATCGTAAAATTTTCCAGGTTAATTTCCCCAATCATTGGAAAACGAACCAGCCCCTGGAGGTTGACCAAATAAGTGATTTCAGATTGAGTGGGCTCATCCACACTGGCATTTTCCTTTCGTAATTCCGGGGCTGGATCTACTAAACGCTCGCCCTGGTTAGAGTAGACCTGCAAGGTGAGCAGGTCGTTTTTTTGAATATGGTAATTTTTTTCGACTGAGATAACCTCCTTTTTAACCCGCTCGGGCTCAACCTCATCAGTAGACTTGAACATGATGTTTTGCTTGTACGAAGCACACGACATCATAAACAGGAAGAGAACAAAAAAAAATAGAATGCGCACGGCCAATACTTTATAAAAACAGGTGAAATTACTGATTTTATCAATAACTCGTTGAAATTGGCTGTTCTCCGTAAAATTCTTACACCGCAGCTTTAAGTGTTGAGATCTCCTGAAGGTATTTTGAGATTACCAGGTTCTCATCGAACTCAAATTCAATTTTCTTTCTGCCGTTTTCACCAAACTTTTTAATGGTATGATCATCCAGCGAAAGCATTTGCTCCATCTTTAAAGCAAGGTCCCCTGAATTTTTGAGCTTGCACAACAAGCCATTATAGTTATCGATAACAACATGATGGCAGCCGGGTACATCGGTTGCTACTATGGGTTTGGATGAGCTGGCTGCTTCCAGCAGGGTGCGGGGGGTTCCTTCGCGGTACGAGGGAAGCACAATGCAGTCTGCTTTCTCAATAAACTGGCGAACGTCATCTGTTGTTCCAAGATATTCAATGGTGTTGGTTTGAATCCAGTTTTCAATAACAGGAAGTTGAATGCCTCTTTTATGTTCGGGGTCTTTTGCTCCCAATATTTGGAAGCGCGCATTAACCCCTTTTTTCTTCAGGGTTTTAACCGCTTCTATATATTCCAAAATCCCTTTATCTGTAATGAGTCTTGAAATCAAAAGAAAAGTAAAGGTCTCGTTCCGTTTAAACTCCATGGGCCGGAAATGGGCCAGGTTGATGCCCGACCCGGGAAGCAAATCGGCCGATTTTGCAGGAACTAAGTTCTTATTAAGGAACAAGGCAAGATCGTCCGGGTTTTGAAAAAATATCTTTTTAGGAAACCTGAAAGCCACTTTGTACAAGAACATGGCAATCGCAGACACCACATTGTTTTTTAAAAATATTGTACCCAGCCCGCACACATTATTAATAGTGGGAATCTTTAGCATGGATGCTGCCAGCGTTCCATACACATTGGGTTTAATGGTATAGTGCAGAATGATATCCGGCTTAGCCTTTCTGTAAATACCGAATAATTCAAAGGTTAAGGCAATGTCTTTAATAGGATTTGCACCACGGCTGTCCATCTTCACATCGTGATGGATGCATCCGATTGACTGCAGATGGTGCGTGTAATTGTCGTGGGGAGCTATCGTATGAACTTCATAGCCTTTCTCAAGTAAAGCTTTGACAAAATTCAGACGAAAATTGAAAATGTTCCAGGAGGTATTTAAAACGATTGCTACTTTCATTGGCCAACTTATCCGGCTTGACAGACCAGAATAAGACTTTCAGTTTAGATTTTTACTTTTCGGGTTTAAAAATCGTTAATTTCTTACTAATTACTTACATGTATTGAGCAAAAAATTAAAATAGTAAACCACAGGTATATTCAATGGGTTGGAATAAGGTAAGTTTGATTTTTGAACTCATATAAAGTAAACGCATGATTCAGGCAATTTTAGTAGCGCTGGCAGATAAAAATACAGATATAACCAACGAGCATCTGGACGAATTGGCATTTTTAGCGGAGACAGCCGGCATCCAAACCCGCAACCGGTTTGTTCAACGGTTGCCACAACCGGATGTGCGCACATTTGTAGGCAAAGGAAAACTGGCAGAGATCAAAGAGTACGTGATAGCCAACGAAATCGATAATGTAATTTTTGATGATGACCTGAGCGCTTCTCAATTACGAAATCTTGAAAAGGAGCTGAACACTCCTGAGCGGGATATCAAAGTACGTGTGTACGACCGAAGCCTGTTGATTTTGGATATATTTTCGATGCGGGCACAAACAGCACAATCGCGGGCACAGGTAGAGCTTGCCATGAACCAATATTTACTTCCGCGCTTAACGCGGATGTGGACTCACTTAGAAAGACAACGGGGCGGAACGGGAACCCGGGGCGGATCAGGTGAACGGGAAATTGAAACGGACAGGCGAAACATTCGCTACCGCATTACTTTATTAAAAGAAGAACTTGAAAAAATTGACAAGCAACGCAAAACCCAGCGCAAGTCGCGAAGCAGTACCGTGCGTGTGGCATTGGTTGGCTATACCAATGTGGGCAAGTCAACATTAATGAATTTACTTTCTAAGTCGACTGTAAAAGCGGAGAATAAATTATTTGCCACAGTTGATGCTACGGTGCGCAAAGTAGTGATTGGCGAAATTCCTTTTTTACTTTCCGATACGGTAGGGTTCATTCGCAAGCTGCCACATCATTTAATTGAATCGTTTAAATCAACATTGGATGAAGTGCGAGAAGCGGATATTCTGTTACACGTTGTGGATGTGGCGCATCCTTTTCACGACAACCAGATTGAAGTTGTAAAGAACACACTCGCTGAATTAGGTGCCGGAGATATAACCACCATTCTTGTATTGAATAAAATTGACCTTCTTGAGAAGAAGGAAGAGCCGATACAATATGACGAAATGAAAGGATATTATCGCGAACACGGCTTTGAACACGTGGTTTTTATTTCTGCGGAGAACAGGGAAAACATTCAGGAACTGCGAAGGCTTCTTTTTGAAGAAGTGAAGAAAAAGCATCTTCGCATTTATCCAAATTTTGTAAGTGGCAGGGAATACACGTTGGATGAAAATGTGTAGGAACTGAACTAAATAATAATGAAACAATTACTCTATGGAATTTTCCTTTTGATCCTGGTTAGTAGTTGCGGGCCGGGCAACCCTATAAAAGAAAATCAATTAGCCATTAAACGTATAACTAATGTAAAGCCGCGCAATGTAATTTTTATTCTGGCGGATGATCATCGTTACGACTTCATGGGGTTTACCGGAAAAGTACCCTGGTTAAAGACTCCTAACATGGATCGCATGGCTCGTGAAGGCGCCTACTTCAGGAATGCATTTGTTACTACTTCGCTATGTTCGCCCAGCAGGGCTTCTATCCTTACAGGGCTTTACTCTCATACCCATACCGTAGTTGACAATCAGGCGCCTGTTCCTAAGGATTTAATTTTCTTTCCACAGTATTTGCAGGAAGCCGGATATCAAACAAGTTTTTTTGGTAAGTGGCACATGGGCGAAGATACCAGCGAACCGCGCCCGGGGTTCAATCATTGGGAAAGTTTTAAAGGCCAGGGAGTTTATTATAATCCTACGTTGGATATCAACGGTAAAGAAGTTGTTTATAAAGACTCCACCTATATAACTGATTTGTTAACCGAACATGCCGTTGAATGGCTTCAGCAACGCGACAAAGAAAAACCTTTCTTCCTTTACTTATCGCACAAAGCGGTGCATTCGGAATTTGCCCCGGCAAAACGCCATCGGGGTGTTTATAAGAATCAAGAAATATTTTTACCGCCTTCCTTCCGCACTTCGGATAGCCAGGTAAAAGGAAAGCAACGGATTAATGAGTCACCCGAACCGGAAGTTTCCAAGAAGACACCATTAAGGGGAGAAGATTATTATGGAAAAGGTCGCACACCCGATTGGCAGAAAATGCAACGCGAGAGCTGGCATGGTGTAGATTATATGTACCATGGCCAAATAGATTTTGCTGATTTCTACAGGCGCTATTGCGAAACTTTATTAGGTGTGGATGAAAGTGTGGGATCAATTCTATCTTATTTAGATAAGGAAGGATTGGCTGAATCTACATTAGTGATTTACATGGGCGATAACGGTTTTTCTTTTGGTGAGCATGGGTTGATTGATAAGAGACATTTTTATGAAGAATCAGTAAAGGTTCCTTTTCTCATTCGGTGTAAGGAACTTTTTGAAGGCGGGAAAACAATGGAGCCCATGGTCCAAAACATTGATGTGGCGCCCACTATTTTGGCCGTAGCCGGAATTGAAAAGCCTGAACACTTTCATGGACAATCAATCCTGCCGCTGCTGCAAAGCAAGGAATATGCCTGGCGCGATAAGATTTTCTACGAATATTATTGGGAGTATGATTTTCCGCAAACACCTACCATGCATGGTGTTCGCACGGATCGCTACAAGCTAATTCGCTATCACGGCATTTGGGATACCAACGAATTTTATGATTTGCAAACTGATCCGTATGAAATGAATAATCTTATCGCCAGCCCCGAACATCAGGCAATCATCGAAGAATTAACAACCGACATATATGATTGGCTTGAGAGCACGGATGGAATGAACATTCCGCTAAAGCGAACTGTGAAAAAACGTTTTGGTGACCATCGCAACCAGGGAACGTTTTGATTTTTAGTTAAATTGCTTTGGTGAAAAATAAAAGTAGTATTCAACGTTAAGTTTAAAATTATGGCAACACCTTTTCTTGGCTTGCGAACTACCATTTACAAAGTACCTGATTTGCAAGCGGCAACAGCCTGGTACGCGAAAGCGTTTCAAGCCGAGCCCTACTTTAATGAAGTGTTTTATGTAGGCTTTAGCATAGCAGGGTACGAGTTGGGGTTAATACCCGATGAAAATCCTGCCGCCACAAAAGGCGATAGCGTGCATACCTATTGGGGAGCAAACGATGTGGAAAAAGAATATCAGCGTTTGATTAAATTAGGTGCAACCGAGTTTGAAGCTCCGCATAATGTAGGTGGTGAAATTGTAGTGGCTGCGGTAAAAGATCCGTGGGATAATGTGATCGGCATTATCTACAACCCTGAATTCAAGTTGCCTTAGATTGTCGCAGCGATTTCTTTTGGGCATCTAAAGTGGTTGAAGAAAAGCTGACTGCGAAAGCAATTGAATAAATTTTCGATACCCATTACTGATCGATGACCATATTCGGTCGTCAACTGTTCGGAAATGGTACGGACAGTTTCTGTTAACCCTTTAATTTATAAGTATTTCAGGCACTTAATTAATTGGCACAATTATTATTCCTACATTTAGAGAATAATATTATGATATGAAGAATTATCAATTAGGGGAGTTCGAAGAAATCGTAATTCTTACCGTGGGTATCCTGAGCAATTCCGCCTATAGTGTGGCTATAAAAGATGAGATTGAATCGCGCTTAACAAGAACGGTAAGCATGGGTGCGCTTCACACAGCCCTTAAACGTCTTGAAGACAAAGGCTACCTGAAATCTTTTGCCGGAGAGGCTACTGAAGAACGGGCCGGCCGGCCCAAGCGCTATTTTGAAATTACCGCGCTTGGTAAAAAAGCAATGCAGTATGCGAAATCAACGCGTGATGAGTTATGGAAAGCAATACCGAAGGTAGTGTTGGAAATGAAATACAAGTTGACAACAGGCAATTGACAACAGGCAAAACCCTTGTCAATTGAACATTTGTCACTAGTGTCCC
>CAZNRJ010000168.1:0-7957 GCA_964574945.1 uncultured Ohtaekwangia sp.
GAAACCGGGGCTTCGAGCAATCGCTCTACTAATAAGGGTTGATTTTCCATCAGTTAGATTTTACTGTTTTTCTTACCATTTCAGTTGCCTTTGATAGATCAAATATATATGCAAGCATTTACTTGCGCAATAGGTGACTCCTATTATTTTTAGATAGGTCCGTTTGAATTCTTAATTGTTGGGTTCTATGTGGATTAAAACATGACCCAGGTTCTTTATTTCGGAACGCAAGGTGTCTTTTAGTTTATGAGCCAGGTCATGGCCTTCCCTGACGGAAATCTTTCCACTCACAATAGCATGCAGGTCAACGTGATACTTCATTCCCGTTTTTCGGATAAAGCATTTTTCTGTTCCCAGGATTCCTTCAACAGTCAGCGATACGGCTCTAATCTCTTCAATCAAATCGTCATAAAGATTTTCATCCATGATTTCGGATAATGCGGGCCGGAATATCAAGTAGCTATTGTATACAATAAAAACGGATGCGAACAAGGCAGCCCAATCATCGGCTGTTTCATAGCCTTCGCCAAAAATAAGTGCTATTGAAATTCCGATAAACGCCATAACGGAAGTGATCGCATCGCTGCGATGATGCCATGCATCGGCTCGTAATGAAGTACTGTTGGTTTCTTTACTCTTCTTTATAACAATGCGATACGAAACTTCTTTCCATAAAATGATCACACCCAGTATAATCAACGTCCAGGCTTTTGGGGATTTGTGCGGGGTTTGAATGTTGATAATACTCTGGTACGCAATAAAGGCTGCTGAGATTATCAAAAAGCCTACGATCAAAAAAGTTATTAGCGGCTCAATTTTTCCATGACCATAAGGATGATTTTCATCCGCAGGGCGCTTTGCATATTTAAATCCAAAAAGAACCAGCAGCGAAGCAAAAATATCTGCGGTCGATTCAATGGCATCGGCAATGAGCGCAAAAGAATTTCCGAAAAATCCGGCCAGTGCTTTTACAATTGCCAGGCTTGTATTACTGGCAATGCTAAAGTACGTTGTGCGGATAGCGGTTTGCTCGTTGGTTTCAATCATCCTTCATCTATGATTTCACGCGCACGTAAACAAGCTTAATGCCCTTCTTTTCGGTTTGACGTTCGTCTACTTCAAATCTTTTGATGCTCTTAATAAGCACCGCCAATTTATTAAACCCAAAATTTCGTGGGTCGAAGTCGGGTTGTTTCTTCAAGATCAGGTTTCCAATCTCGCCAAGAAATGCCCAACCGCTGTCATCCGCTAAATCACTTATCGTGGATGAAATTAATTGTATGGTTGGTTTGTCAATTTTTTTAAGCGTCTCCCGTTGCTTCTTTGGTTTTTCCTGTTTGCCTTTTTCATCTTCTATCAATTCTTTCGAATCATCAGCCATTTCCAAAATCTCGATGTAGATAAATTTGTCGCACGCAACAATAAACGGATTAGGGGTTTTCTTCTCGCCCATTCCAATCACCGTCATGCCCGATTCGCGCAATCTTGTCGCCAGCTTTGTAAAATCGCTGTCGCTGGATACAATACAAAAAGCATCTACCTTTTCAGTATATAGAATATCCATCGCATCGATGATCATGGCCGAATCGGTTGCGTTCTTGCCGGTAGTGTAGCCGTATTGCTGAATGGGCGCAATCGCGTTTTCCAATAAGACGTTTTTCCAGCCGGAGAGATTGGGCTTCGTCCAGTCGCCATAGATTCTTTTGAAGGTGGGGGTTCCATACTTGGCGATTTCTTCCATCATCACTTTTATGTTTGTGGATGGAATGTTGTCTGCGTCAATTAGTACGGCAATCCGGATGTCGGTAGATGTTTTCATTAAAGTAAACTTACAATTAAACGGAGATTTTCTGTAAGGAAAGTTTATTGCGATGACCTCGTTCAGTGGGATTTTAAGCTGTGGATTTTAGGTGTTCTGTTAAAATCATTTAGTATCCATGCAAACGAGACCCTCAATCTCAATGAAAAGTAAATGGCTAAAGCTGTTCAATAAGATTCCGGGTCGCGCCAGTTTTCTGATTCAATATCAGATCCATTCAAAGCCTATTATTTTAAAATCCATTTAGTAAGCTTGCCCGGAAGGACAAAATACAAGGAAGCAGGGCAGGCTCACTTTTCAAGCTGTCTTTGCGGGCGAGTTTCTGCTTAAAATCATTTAGTATTCATGCAAACGAGACCCGCAATCTCAATGAAAGTAAATGGCTAAAGCTGTTCGATAAGATTCCAGGTGAACATTTCAAATTTTCTTTGATTTTTGAGATGACTTCTACTTTAAAACAAAGCTCGCCTGCTTAACATCCCTTGAATTGCCGCCCACAAAAACATGGAACTCACCGGGCTCAGCAACAAAATTCAAATCACTATTGTAAAATGATAAATCATTCACGCCAAGTGTAAACTTCACAGTTTTTGTTTCGCCTGCTTTCAAACTGATTTTCTCAAATGCTTTAAGTTCTTTAACCGGGCGCGTAACCGAGCCTACCAAATCGCGGATATACAGTTGAACCACTTCCTTTCCTACGCGGGACCCTGTATTCGAAACATCAATGGAAACCATTAATGAATCGGTTGACGTTATGGAAGCTGAACTCAATTCAATTTCGCTGTAGCTGAAATTCGTATAGCTCAATCCAAACCCAAACGGATAAAGCGGTTCGTTGGAAACATCTAAATAGTTTGATTGAAATTTCTGAAACCACGGCCCCCTTAACGGGCGACCCGTATTTTTATGCGCATAGTAAATGGGAACCTGACCAACATTTTGCGGAAATGTAGTGCTCAGCTTTCCCGAAGGATTAACATCACCAAAAAGCACATCGGCTATCGCATCACCGGCTTCGCTGCCACCAAACCAGACATTGAGTATGGCCGGAAGATTTTCTTCTTCCCACGCAAGTGCCAATGGCCGCCCGGTAAATAACACCAGCACCACAGGCTTCCCTGTTTTAAGTAATGCCTTTAATAATTCCTTTTGTGTTTCCGGTATTTCAATGTTTGTCCGGCTGGCTGCTTCACCACTCATTTCAGCAGCCTCACCAACGGCAGCAACAATTACATCCGCGTTCTTTGCAATGCGCAATGCTTCCTCCCGAATTTCAGTAGCCGATCGCTTATCGCGATGGAGGGATTTTCCAAACAAGGT
Organism: uncultured Ohtaekwangia sp.; assembly: GCA_964574945.1. Lineage (GTDB taxonomy): Bacteria > Bacteroidota > Bacteroidia > Cytophagales > Cyclobacteriaceae > ELB16-189. The sequence goes on from CAZNRJ010000168.1 coordinate 3,143, forward strand.
TGAGTTTGCCTCCAGGGTTTCGTCCGCATCTAAGTTCGATCCTTTCGCATAAACGATTTTTGCGTTCGGTCCAACCGCATTTTGTAATCCGGCAAGCAATGATATGGATTCAGAAAAACGTGCCGCTACGCTCCAGGTGCCCGTCATGTTTTCTTTTGCATCTGCCAGCGGGCCAACTAAGGCAATCGTTCCTGACTTCTTAAGCGGCAGGATGTTGTTATTCTTTAAAAGCACAAAACTCTGGGCAGCCGTGCTTCGCGCTTCTGCCCTATTGGCTGCTGTAAACACTTCACTTTTAGCGCGGTTTTCATCACAATACTTATACGGATTATCAAATAACCCAAGCTTGAATTTTGCTTCTAAAATTCTTCTGCATGCTTCCGTAATTTGTTGTTCTGTTACGCTTCCCTCCTTCACAGAATTTCCCAGTGTAGTCAACAACCCTTCGCTCACCATATCCATGTCTAAGCCTGCATCCAATGCTTTCGCAGATACTGTTTGAAGATCACCAATACCATGATTAACCATTTCACTTACACCCGTATAGTCTGAAACTAAAAACCCTTTGAAGCCCCATTGGTTGCGAAGTACATCCGTGAGCAACCATTTATTGGCTGTTGCCGGGATGCCATCAATCTCGTTGAACGAAGCCATCACACTGCCTACACCGGCATCCACAGCGGCTTTGTAGGGTGGAAAGTATTCATTGTACATACGATGCCTGCTCATATCAGTCGTATTGTAATCACGGCCCGCTTCCGAGGCACCGTATAATGCATAATGTTTTACGCACGACATAATTGTATTATTGGCGCTTAAGTCATTGCCCTGAAAACCCTGTACCATTGCCTTTGCAATTTGCGAACCGAGGTATGGATCTTCACCGCTTCCTTCTGAAATACGGCCCCAGCGCGGGTCGCGCGATAAATCAACCATCGGTGAAAAGGTCCAGTTAATTCCATCGGCACTTGCTTCGGTTGCGGCAATCCGTGCGCTGCGCTCAATCAACTTCATGTCCCAACTGCAACTTAATCCCAATGGAATTGGAAACACCGATTCGTACCCATGAATCACATCCATGCCAAAGATCAATGGAATTTTTAGCCTGCTTTTTTCAACAGCAATCTTTTGCATCTCCTTGATGTTGGCAACCGTTTTAATATTGAAGAGGCCGCCTACTTTACCTTGCTCAATTTTTTTGGCGATATCAGAACTCTCCACCGAACCCGTAACGAAAGCGCCTGCCGAAGGGAGATTGAGCTGACCAATTTTTTCTTCCAGCGTCATCAGGCTGATCAGGGAATCAACCCGTCTGTCAAGTACGCTGATGCTGTTGTTTTCTTTTGTTGCGCATGATGCAAACAAAACGATTGCAATGGCGACACTAACAAATTTCATTGTTTTCATATTCTGTAAATTACTTGTATGTAAATCCCAATACATCTAATCCATGTTGCACTTCTGGTGCACCCATAAATAAATTCCAGAGCAATCCTGATCGGTAATTCTCGATCATTACCGGAATCGGTCCCTGGTCAATAGCTAAGTATCTCGGCAAATACCACTTCGATGAAAAACTAAACGCATCATACGGACCGTACTCACCAATTAAACTATCGCGCGAAGGCTCGTACAAAAACGTAAGCATCTTCATGCTTTCATCAGGGGTATATGGAAATGATGACAAGGCAGCAGTTGGAGAAATTACTCCCAAGTCGCGATTAGGCTGATGACCCGCATAGCCTTTCATGGAATAGCTTGAAGTTAGCCCCCAACAATTTTCACCATAGCCTTCAAACCCGTTGGGGTTGTCTACACAATATCGATAGTGGATCAACGCATGATTCCGGTTAACCTTCCAGTAGTCAGCATATTTGTCTTTTAGCTTGCGCGGATCTAAACCCAAATAAGAATAGTGCGCCCAAAACAAAGGCCCTACCGGATCGTCATTCGTCTCATAATGATCAACTACTGTTTCCAACTCATAATACACCCGATCAGATTTGATGCTATCGTTGCGTGCCCATCCTTTATGGTAAACGGATGGCTTTATAGGGTACGTTGGCGAACTGGCAGCCAGCACATACATGATAAGGCACTCGTTATAACCACCTACCGGAAAATTCATTGACCACGCATTGTTGGGTGACCAATGCCAATAGAGTACATCCTCCCCGCCCTTGGTGTACCAGTTCCATTCAATGCCTTTCCATAGCTCATCAGCCTTTGCAGCCAATGCTTTCTCTTCTTCGGTTCCGTTTTTAAAATATTCGCGAACGGTAAGCAGACCTTGTGCTACAAAAGCGGTTTCAACAAGGTCTCCCCCATCATCTTTTTTACTGAACGGCTTCACTTTTCCGGTTGGGCCATCAAGCCAATGCGGCCAGGCGCCATGAAAGCGATCAGCAGTACTTAAATAATTTACTATTTGAGTATATCTTTTTACACCTTCTTCTCTTGTAATAAAACCTCTCTCGATGCCCACCAGGATAGCCATGATACCAAAACCTGAACCACCAATGGTAACAACGTTTTGATCGTTTTGCGGATAGATGTTATCCATGTGGGTTCGTTCCTTTGCCAACCCCGAAGTTGTTTCGGCATTGCTCCAGAAATATTGAAAGGTTTGGTATTGAACTAAATTCAACAATGAATCTGCATCAACACTCTTTTCAACAGCAACCTCTTGCTTCTTAACCTCGCAGGCAAAAAAAACCAAGGCTAAAAATAATGGCGCTGTACATACCTGAAGCCTGTAAAATAAATTTTTATTCATAGGTAAATTCTAATTTGTCAAGCCCGGCCTGCACCTCAGGTGCCGACATAAAAAGATTCCAAAGCAAACCCGTTCGGTAGTTTTCAATCATTACAACAATTGGCCCCTGATCAATTGCTAAATATGAACTGGCTGTCCATCCGGCTGTAATATTAAACGCATCATAAAACCCGTACTGCCCCCAAAGTTTGTCACCTATTGTGTAATAAAAAAACTTAAGCGCTTTCATGGACTCCACCGGAGTATATGGAAATGAAGAAAGCGCAGCGGTGGGTGTTATTACCCCAAGGTCATTTGTTGGGGAATGTGCTGAGTAGCCCGATTGATTATCACTGGCTGTAAGCCCCCAGCAATTTTCGCTATAGCCCACAAACTTTTTAGGATTGCGAACGGAGTATTTATAATTGATTTGTGTGTGACTTACATTTTGTGTCCAGTAATTGGCGTATTGATCAACCAGGTTTGTCGGATTCATTCCAACAAAGGAGTAGTGCGTGAAAAATAATGGTCCGCCAGAGGGCGACCCTACAGGAAGAACGAGCCCTTCAGAAGGTGTGGTGTTTCTGATGCCACCATTACGGGCCCAGCCATTCGTATAAACATTTAAGGGGATTGTATGCGTAGGCGATGAGGCTGCAAGCACATAGGTAATGAGGCATTCGTTCCATCCCTGGATCTGGTGATTCATAGCCCAGTCTACACTCGGTGACCAGTGCCAGTATAAGACATTCTGGTTGCTGCGCCTGTACCAGTCCCATTCAACGCCATGCCATAATATATTGATCCGGTTTACTAAGTCTTGGCCATCGGAGATTGAATTATTGATCAGGTACTGTCGGAACGTTATTAAGCCTTCCACCAGAAAAGAAGTTTCAACGAGATCGCCCCCGTTATCGTTGGCGCTAAAAGGTATTACTTTTCCGGTTGTGCCATTGATCCAGTGCGGCCATGCACCGTGGAACTTATCAGCGCTTTCCAGAAAGGTGACGATTTTGTTCATGTGATCAAGGCCTTGCTGCCGGGTAATAAAATTTCTTTCCATCCCCACAATCAAAGCCATAATGCCAAAGCCGGATCCTCCGCTGGTAACCAGGTTGCCAGAAGTGTTGCGTTCTCTGGCCATGCCGCTGTTTGGTTCAGCAAAGTCATAGAAGTATTTAAAGGTTTGTTTTTGAACGACTGACAAAAGATCATTCGTATTATCGTTATCGTTGTCTTCATCATTAGGAAGAAGAGGAAATTTTGGAGTGGGGTCTACTTCGGTATAAAATATTTTAGCGTATGGATTAAAGATTTCATCTTCCGCACCCTGTAAAGAATTGCTTATGGTAAGCGTATATCGTGAGAGATGATCCAACACATTGGATGGTGTGATGGTAAGTTTTTTGTTTTGCTCGCTTAGCGCGAATGCAAGGGTTCCCGGATTTTTGCCCAGGACTTTTATGTTTGATGATGTTACAGTTGAAACCTTAAGCGGTGACGAAAACACAAGCTCAATGGAAGTGGTACGCGAAATATTTTGAGCAGGTACAACCGTGGTAACATCCACGTCTCCCATTTTTAAGCTGACTACTGACAGGATTGCGACAGCCGTTGTAAAGTCAACCGTAATGCCAGAAAAAGTTTCTTTATTTTTTCCTTTAATAGCATCACTAACAACAAGCGTATACGTTGTGTTTGCTTTTAATGGTTCTGTTGGAAGGATTGAAAAAGTTTTGTCTTCATTCAAAAATGAAATAGTAACCGGAATGGCGGCACCGGCTGTTTTTACTGATGCTGCTGCAGAAACCGAGGCGATCTCTAAAGGAGCCGAGAAATCAACCACGATTGGCTTATCTAAGGGCATGTCAATATTGGCAGATGGCGAATTAAAATTTATTTCCCGGGTGCCTACACTTGCCCTGCTTAATTGAAGGGTGCCTGCAGGCGCGGGTTCATTCTTATCGGAATTACACCCTGAAAAATTTATCAATACCACACATGCCAACAAAAATCTCATTCGTATGATTTTTAAATTAAGAAAAAAGGTTTCCGGTAAA
>CAZNRJ010000169.1:0-4522 GCA_964574945.1 uncultured Ohtaekwangia sp.
ATAACCGATGTAGACCCGATTGCATTAGATCTATATTTCGAACGCTTTTTAAATGAAGAGCGTGTTACCCCGCCCGACTTCGACATTGATTTTTCGTGGGATAACCGCGATGCCATTTATGAATATCTATTCAACAAATATGGATACGATCATGTTTGTTTGTTAGGAACACACGTAACCTATAAAAGTAAATCCATCATCCGCGAACTGGCAAAAGTATTTGGGTTGCCCAAAGAAGAAATTGATGCCCTTGTAGAAAATCGAAAAGATGAAATTGAACGCGACCACATTGCAAAAAAAGTAATGGGGTATGCCAATTACATCGTAGGGAAAGAGCTTCCTGCCAATATTTCCATTCATGCCGGTGGGGTGCTCATCACCGAAAAACCCATTTATGCTTACACAGCTACTGAGTTTCCCCCTAAAAGTTTGCCGGTGTCGCAATTTGAAATGCATGCCGCGGAAGATTTTGGCATCTATAAATTTGACATTCTTAGCCAGCGCGGGCTTGGTCACATCAAGGAAACCGTGAAACATGTAAAACGAAATAAAGGAATTGACATTGATGTATATCAATTCAAAAAATTCAAAGACGATGAAAAAATTAAAAACCTCATGCGCAATAGCAAAGCAATGGGATGTTTTTATGTAGAGTCCCCTGCTATGCGTATGCTTTTGGAAAAATTACGATGTGATGATTATTTAACGTTGGTGGCAGCCAGTTCTATCATCCGTCCGGGGGTAGCCAGCTCAGGGATGATGAAGGCGTACATCGAACGGTTTCACATGAATCGTAATAGAATTAAATACGAATCCATCCATCCTCTTATGGATGAGCTGATGGCCGAAACGTATGGCGTGATGGTGTACCAGGAGGATGTTATAAAAGTTGCTCATGAATTTGGCGGACTTTCCCTTACTGAAGCGGATGTGCTGCGCAGGGGCATGTCAGGCAAGTATCGGTCGCGCGAAGAGTTTCAACGTGTGCGTGATAAGTTTTTTGAAAACTGTGCTGAGAAAAAATATCCTCAGCACATTACCGATCGGGTTTGGTTTGAGATTGAAAGCTTTGCCGGCTACTCGTTTGCCAAAGGTCACTCGGCCAGCTATGCGGTGGAGAGTTATCAGAGTTTGTTTTTGAAAGCACATTACCCTTTAGAGTTTATGGTAGGTGTGATCAACAACTTTGGGGGATTCTATCGCACTGAATTTTATTTCCATGAAGCACGAATGAATGGCGCCCGCATAGAGGCACCATGTGTCAATAACAGCGAACATCTCACTACAATTTATGACGATACTATCTTCATCGGGTTCATTCACCTGAAAAGCCTCGAAACAAAAATAGCACAACACATTCCGCTTGAGCGACAAAAAAATGGTCCTTATAAAAGCTTAGACAATTTTCTCAGGCGTACTCCGGGCATCGGGTTAGAACAACTACGCATTCTTATTCGCCTCGGCTCCTTTCGCTTTACAGGAAAAACCAAGCAGCAACTTTTGTGGGAGTCGATGCTCTTCCTTAGCAAAACGAGAGCTAAGCCAACCACTACCGTAGAGTTGTTTGATACAGAACCTAAAGAATATCCGCTACCCGAATTAAAACGAAATGTGCTGGAAGATGCCTTCGATGAAATTGAGTTGCTCGGGTTTCCGCTTTGCAATCCATTTGATCTGCTCGCTACTTCTGATTTTGGTGACATTACAGCAAAAGAACTCTCCAAAAAGAAAGATCAGCAAGTGCACATAGTTGGTTATATCATTACTACCAAAGATGCCTCTACTATGAAAACGAAGGAACACATGGCCTTCGGCACCTTCTATGATGTGCATGGCGAAGTATTTGATACAGTGCACTTCCCAAATTCAGCGCGACAGTTTCCATTTCGCGGCCGTGGGTTTTATGATCTGAAAGGAAAAGTGATTGAAGACTTCGGAGTATACTCCATCGATGTGCACTGGATGAACAAACTACCGATGGTTAGCAAACGTGCCGATCAAGCTTTCGCGGAAGCTGTTCTTGATAAGTTATCCTGAACTTTAAAAAACGATTTTGAATTGATATGTAAAGAAGCGATTTTAGAGGAATCAAATTCTATAAAAATGGTTATTGAGCGAACAAAAAATGAAATAATAATCAGGCTTCCTTCTTATATAGATACAGACGGGCTTCAGGATATTATCAATTATTTGACCTATAAGGAAGCTACCGATAAATCTCAGGCCAAACAGGAAGATGTAGATAAACTTACCAAACAAATAAAGAAAGGCTGGTGGAGTAAAAATCGTAAGCGATTCATCAAGTGAAGTTGATTGTTGACTCCAATATTATTTTTAGTGCCCTTTTAAAAACACGAAATACTTTCGGTCAAATAATTTTAAACTCAACAGAGATTTTTGAATTCTATAGTCCAAACAGAATGCGGGCCGAGATCAGGTTGCACTGGAATAAGTTGAAAAAAATTTCAACCCTTTCTGATGATCAACTTGAGACTTCATTCAACTCGCTTTTAGCAAAAATCTCCTTTATAAACGAAGAGTTAATTCCACAAAAAATCTGGGAGGATTCTGAGAAGATACTCCATGAAGTAGATTTAGATGATATTGATTTTGTTGCTTTGACAAGATCAATCAAGGGGAAACTATGGACTGGAGATAAAGTTCTCTACCATGGTTTAAAAAATAATGGATTTAGAAATGTATTAACAACAGCCGATGTCCTAAAGATTTGGTTGAGGAAAAAGAAGGTAACAGGTAGAGCCTAACTTCACTCATTTAAACAAACTATAACTAAACAATGCGCCAGCAATTACTAAACGAAGGAGCCAACGAACTTAGTTACGAAATTCGCGAGATCGTAAAGAAGGCCGAGCAAATAAAAAACCTTGGAAAGGAAATCCATTGGGAAAATATTGGTGACCCTATTCAAAAAAATCACAAACTGCCCGAATGGATTAAAAAAATCATTGCAGATCTATCGTTGCAAAACGAAACATACAGCTATTGTCCCAGCAAAGGAATTTTAGACACCCGAAAATTTCTGGCGGAACAAACTAATCAATTAAACGGAGCACAAATAACACCCGATGATATTTGCTTCTTCAATGGCCTGGGCGATGCCATTGCCAAAGTAATCAGTACATCACGCTCACCTCGCGGGTAATTGGCCCCTCTCCTGCTTACTCAACACACTCCAGTGCCGAAGCAGCTCATGCCGGTCATGAACCTCTTACTTATAAATTAGATCCCAACAACAAATGGTATCCTGATCTGGGTGATCTCTATAATAAAGTGAAGTACAATCCCAGCGTAGTAGGCATCCTGATCATTAATCCGGATAACCCTACAGGCATGGTGTATCCCTACGAAACGCTCAAGCGCATAGTTGAAATCGCGAAAGAGTTTAAACTCTTTTTGATCTGTGACGAAATTTATATCAACATCACATACAATGGCGCACGCGCCTATTCATTGGCCGAAGTGATTGAAGATGTGCCCGGTATTTCTATGAAAGGCATTTCAAAAGAATTCCCTTGGCCGGGTGCGCGCTGTGGTTGGATGGAATATTACAATCGTGATAAGGATGAAGACTTCAACCGGTTTTGTCAGGCGTTGGATAATGCCAAAATGATTGAGGTGTGTTCTACCAAACTTCCACAACTTGCCATTCCAAAAATTTTAGGCGACCCGCGATTTAAAATTTACCGGGAAGAAACCAATCAAAATATTGGAAGGCGCAGTAAACTTATTGCTGATATTTTGCGCACAGTTCCCCAGCTTACCTTCAACGAAACCTTTGGTGCATTTTATAATACCATCATCTTTCGCGATGGCACATTAAAAGAAAATCAGAAAATAAAAATTGATGACTCACGCATTAGCGCACTTGTTGAAAAGTGGGTGGATCAAGACATTCCGCATGATAAGCGGTTTGTATATTATCTCTTAGGCGCAAAAGGAGTTTGCGTTGTTCCTATTTCTTCTTTCTGTTCAGAGTTGCAAGGCTTTCGGGTTACGCTTCTTGAAGAAAATGAAGAAAGTTTAGTTAAAACTTTTACTGCTATTCGCGATGGCATACAAGAGTACCTTTCATCGAATTGAATTACCTAACATTCGTTAAATGAGCTACTTAAAAAACTTTTTTCTCTCTTTTCGTTGAATGTCATTGCAAAATTCTCCAAACTTGTATCGCAGCACAAGATTATTAACAATGAACAAAGTGAAGTCAGATATAATCAATAGCAACCTGATCCAATCGATCAGCGCACTTGTGCTCATTAACGTCATTATTCTCCGAAAACCGGGGCTGTGACGATTTTGTGAAAAAATTGTAGACCGCCCTGATGAAACCATCAGGGCGGTTTTGTTTTATGGTAATAACTGCAAACTAACGATTGTTCTAACTTTTTATATGTACTACAACGAAAACACGATTCTCTTCCTTGACGGAAAGTTTGTAAAGGCAAAAGATGCTACTACTGATTTGTTCGGTCAAACCATGCACTACGGGTATGGAGCCTTT
>CAZNRJ010000169.1:4532-7766 GCA_964574945.1 uncultured Ohtaekwangia sp.
GCGCTTATCAAACTATTAATGGTGTAAAAATTTTTAAAGCTCATGAACACTTCGAGCGCCTCAAAAGAAGCTGCGAACTTATAGGTATCCCATTTCATTACGATGTAGAAGAACTTACCCAGATTTCATATCAGGTTCTCAAAAGAAATAATTTAAAAGATGCCTACATCAGGCCGCTTGTTTATTGTGGTCCAAACATGTCGTTATCTGCACCTACAAGTGTTTCTCTGATGATCGCTGCCTGGGACTGGGGAAATTATTTTGGAGATCAATCGTTACGGGTATGCATTTCTTCTTTTCAAAGACCTAACCCGAAGTCGGTAAGAATGGAAGCAAAAGCATGTGGTCATTATGTAAACTCAATTATGGCAACCAATGAGGCCAAGCAACGCGGTTTCGATGAAGCCTTGATGCTGGATATAAATGGCTTTGTTGCAGAAGGACCCGGGGCAAATTTCTTTTTTGAAAAAGAAGGTGTGCTTTATACGCCCCCGCTTGGAAATATTTTACCGGGCATTACCCGTCAAACAGTGTTAGAGATTTGCAGAGAGATGGATTTACCCGTTGAAGAAAAATTTTTCCGGCCTGAAGAATTGTTCGAAGCCGACAGTGCTTTCTTCTGTGGTACAGCAGCGGAAGTTATTGGCATCGATTCGGTAGAAGGACAAGTGTTTAATAAGCCCTGGAAACATTCCATGGGTGCTGTTGTGCAGGAAGCCTATAAGTGCATTGTGTTAGATAAGAGTTATTCATACGTGATTGTATAACTGGATACCTCATTCTTGTAACTCGCACAAATCGAGGATCAAGCATCCAGTATCCAACATCAAAAAAAAGTAATGGAACTTAATAAATATAGCAAAACGATTACCCAGGACATGACCCTTCCCGCTTCGCAAGCGATGTTGTATGGAATTGGTTTAACAGAACACGATTTAAAAAAAGCACAGGTTGGTATTGTTAGCACAGGCTTTGACGGTAACACCTGTAACATGCATTTGAATGCCTTGGCCAGTGAAGTAAAGCAAGCTGTTTGGGACCAGGAATTAGTGGGGTTAATTTTTCACACCATTGGTGTGAGTGATGGCATCAGCAATGGCACGGATGGTATGCGTTATTCATTGGTGAGCAGGGAAGTAATTGCCGATTCAATTGAAACAGTCTGTGGCGCTCAGTACTATGATGGATTAATTGCTGTAGTGGGTTGCGATAAAAATATGCCTGGTTCCCTTATGGCGATGGGTCGTCTGAATAGGCCGGCAATAATGGTTTATGGCGGCACGATTGCGGGGGGTCATTATAAAGGTCGTGAATTGAATATCATCTCTTCCTTTGAAGCGCTCGGTGAAAAAATTCAAGGCAAACTTTCTGACGAAGATTATAAAGGCATTATTCAAAATTCATGTCCGGGAGCTGGCGCTTGCGGGGGCATGTACACAGCCAACACGATGGCTTCGGCTATTGAAGCACTGGGAATGTCATTGCCCTATTCTTCTTCCAATCCTGCGCTAAGCAAAGAAAAATCCGCTGAATGTACCGAAGCAAGTAAAGCAATTCGTTTGTTGCTGGAAAAAGATTTGAAGCCACGCGATATCATGACGTTGAAAGCATTTGAAAATGCAATTACCATCGTGATGATTTTGGGCGGATCCACCAATGCGGTGCTGCATTTAATTGCTATGGCGAAAAGTGTGGGTGTAAAAATCACACAAGAAGATTTTCAACGTATCTCAGATAAAACACCATTGATTGCCGATCTGAAACCAAGTGGAAAATATTTAATGGAAGCGCTCCACAAAATTGGCGGTGTTCCTTCCGTAATAAAATATTTATTGCAGAAAGGATTTCTTCATGGCGATTGTATTACGGTTACCGGAAAAACAATTGCGGAAAATGTTGCCTCTGCTAAAGATCTTGATTTTGAAAAGCAGGATGTTATTGTTCCTCTTGAAAAACCAATTAAGAAAACAGGCCACTTACAAATTCTGTATGGCAACCTTGCCGAAAAAGGATCCGTTGCAAAAATTACAGGCAAAGAAGGTGAACGATTTAAAGGAACAGCGCGCGTCTTCAATGGTGAGTTTGAATTGGTAGATGGAATTAAATCCGGGAAAATAAAAGAAGGCGATGTGGTTGTCATCCGCTATGTGGGTCCGAAGGGAGCACCGGGTATGCCCGAAATGTTGAAGCCTACGAGTTTAATCATGGGGTCGGGTTTGGGTAAAAGTGTTGCTCTCATTACCGATGGAAGATTTAGCGGTGGCTCCCATGGGTTTGTTATTGGCCACATCACACCCGAAGCATTTGAAGGTGGTTTAATCGGCTTGGTAGAAGACAACGACTGGATAGAAATTGATATCAGGAAACACCAGATAAATTTATTAGTGGACGAAAAGACTTTAGCGATCAGACGGTCGCACTACAAAGCGCCTAAGTCGCGCGCTACAAGTGGTGTTTTATTTAAATATGCACAACACGTAAAAACAGCAGCTGATGGATGCGTTACTGACGAAGAGTGAGAAAAAAGAAACCTCACCTGCAAAGGAGAGAATCAGCGGATCGGAAGCCTTGCTTCGTTGCCTGGTCGAGGAAAAGGTAGAACATATTTTCGGGTACCCGGGTGGTGCCATCATGCCTGTGTACGATGCGCTTTATCATTATGCCGATAAGCTCACACATTTATTAGTGCGTCATGAACAGGGCGCTATTCACGCTGCTCAAGGGTATGCGCGGGTTTCGGGCAAGACGGGTGTTGTATTTGCAACTTCAGGCCCAGGTGCAACTAACTTAGTTACCGGCTTAGCCGATGCCTTGATTGATTCAACTCCGGTGGTATGTATTACAGGCCAGGTGTTTGCGCACTTATTGGGCACCGATGCCTTTCAAGAGATCGATGTGATAAACACAACGCTTCCTGTAACGAAATGGAACGTGCAGGTTACAGAAGCAAAAGATATAGCCCCCGCCATCGCCAAAGCATTTTACATAGCAGCAAGTGGCAGGCCGGGCCCTGTATTGGTGGACATAACCAAGAATGCACAAAATGAATTGACCGATGAATTTGAGTATGAGCCGTGCAATGCTATACGCACTTACAAACCAAAACCAGTATTGCAAAAAGAACAGGTAGAAGCTGCTGCAGCTCTTATCAACAATGCTAAGCGGCCTTATATTTTAGCAGGCCAGGGAATCTTATTATCAGGAGCCACCCGGGAATTGATTGCATTCTCTGAA
>CAZNRJ010000170.1:0-7697 GCA_964574945.1 uncultured Ohtaekwangia sp.
CGACCCGATGCCTAACCAGGAAAAGGCTTATACCATTGACTGGGATTCGCAAAAAGATTTTGAGTTTGAATTTCAAATAGGAATGGTAGAAGATTTTACGGTTGATCTTTCCCCGAAAGTGAAAGTAAAATCGCATCCCATTGAAGTTGACCAAACAGTGATTGACGAAACGTTGGCTGACCTGAAAAACAGGTTTGGCAATGTTACGTATCCTGAAGTAAGTGAAGAGGGCCATAATCTGTATGGCGAAATATCACTTATTGGCCAGGAGGAGAAAAAGGGTTCTTATATCGCCATCGAAAAAGTTTCCAAAAAAGAACAAAAGAAATTTATCGGCCTTAAGAAGGAGGACATTGTTGAATTCGATATTGAAAAAACGTTTGTCGATAGCGCTGCCATTGCCCAGGCTCTTAATATCCCTGAAGAAGAAGCAAAACAAACGAAAGGCACTTATTCTTTTAAAGTGACTACCATAAGCCACACAGAACCGGCCGCTATTAATCAGGAATTATTTGATAAGGTATTTGGCAAAGATGCAGTGAAGGATGAAACTGAATTTTTAGAAAAAATAAAAACAACCATTGGCGAAAATTATAATCGCGAGAGTGATCATTTATTAAGCCATGAGATTCAGCACCATTATGTTGATCATACAAAGATCAGCATGCCTGAAACCTTTCTTAAAAGCTGGTTGAAAAACAGTAGCAACGGGCAGGTAACTGACGACATCCTCGAAAAAGAGTTTAGCGCGTATAAAGATTCCCTTAAATGGGATTTGATCAAGAATAAAATTGCCGAAGAAAAAGAAATAAAAGTAGAAGGTGATGAGGTGCGCGAAAAGGCTAAGCAACAGATTGTAGAACAATTTGGTGGCGCTGCTATTGCTGCTCAATTAGGTGATAAGCTAAATGACATTGCCAATAACTTTCTGTCGGGGCAGGATGGCAAGGGCGAAAACTTCATGAAAATTTATAACCAATTGCGCGAAGAAAAAATCATGAAGGCGATCAAAGAATCAATCACCATCGATGAAAAGAAAGTAACGCTTGACGAGTTCAAAAAAATAGCGGAAGAGCACCGTCACTAAGATTTAGAACTATAATTAAACCAAACTGGTTTATAGGGAGGCTCTGTTCAGATAGCTATCGGGATGGGGCTTTTTTATTGACTTTTTCTTAGTAACATTGACCAAGAAAACAATAAAAAGAGCTTCAAAAACGACTTAATTAAGAACTGTAAACTATTTATATCTATGTCACAATCAAATGAATTCAGAAAATATGCCGTTAATCACTTAGGCATGAGCGGTAATTCCTTAGACAGCTATGCTAAGTACATGAACGAAATGACACAAACCGTTACCGGCATGACACCTAACGTTGTGGAAGAGCGCCAAATGCGGGCAACCGTTATTGATGTGTTCTCGCGGTTGATGGCCGATCGGATTATCTTTTTTGGCACTGCCGTGGATGATTATGTGGCGAACGTAATCACGGCCCAACTTCTTTTCTTAGAATCCTCTGATCCTAAAAAGGATATCATCATGTATGTAAATAGCCCGGGCGGTTCAGTCTATGCCGGCCTTGGTATTTATGATACTATGCAATATGTGAACCCGGATGTAGCAACTATCTGCACGGGTATGGCCGCTTCGATGGGTGCCGTATTGTTGGCTGCCGGCACAAATAAAAAAAGATCGGCACTTCCACACTCGCGCATCATGATCCACCAGCCATCGGCAGGCATGCAGGGAACTTCGCGCGATATGGAAATTTCAATGAAACAAACCATTGAATTGCGGAATGATCTTTACACCATACTGGCTAATCATAGCGGCCAGACTTTCGAAAGAATTGACAAAGATTCTGATCGCGACTATTGGATGCGGGCCAAAGAAGCCAAGGAATATGGCTTGATTGACGAAGTATTGGAACGAAATAAGAGATAATTTGCCCTAATTAGCCAATGTGCCGATAAGCCAATGTGCCAATTAATCAATACATTTGTAAGTCTGATTAATCCAAACCATCGGCATATTGATACATTGGCAATCGACTAATTAATTTATGGCTGAAGTTACATGTTCATTTTGCGGTAGAAACAAGAAGGATGTTGACCTGATGATCTCGGGCATACACGCGCATATATGCGACAAATGTGTAACCCAGGCCAGCCAGATTTTGCAGGAAGAGAAGAAAAACAAAGTTGAGGTTGGAAGCCTGCCAAATTTCAAACTTGTAAAACCACGCGAGATAAAGAAATTTTTGGACGAGTATGTGATTGGGCAAGATGAAGCCAAGCGAGTAATGTCCGTGGCCGTTTATAATCACTATAAAAGATTGATGCAACGCAAAGTCGAGAATGATATTACGATTGAAAAATCAAATATCATTATGGTGGGCGAAACCGGAACGGGTAAAACATATTTAGCGAAAACCTTAGCAAAAATTCTTCAGGTACCTTTTTGTATTGCCGATGCCACCGTGCTTACGGAAGCCGGTTATGTAGGTGAAGATGTTGAAAGTATTTTAACACGCCTGTTACAAGCTGCTGATTACAATACCGAAGCTGCCGAACGCGGAATCGTGTATATTGATGAGATTGATAAAATTGCCCGTAAATCAGATAATCCTTCCATTACCCGCGATGTGAGCGGTGAGGGCGTGCAGCAAGCATTGCTAAAACTTTTGGAAGGAACATCTGTCAATGTACCACCACAAGGCGGACGTAAGCATCCGGATCAAAAAATGATTACGGTGAATACTGAAAATATTTTATTCATTTGTGGCGGTGCTTTCGAGGGGATCTCCCGCTTGATTGGAAAACGATTAAATACTCAGCCGTTAGGATTTACGGCTTCTGCGAACAGTTTGAGTCCTGCCGAATTTGATAAAGACAATTTACTTCAATTTGTTTCCGCCCAGGATTTAAAAACTTTTGGCCTGATACCGGAATTAATTGGACGATTGCCGGTGGTTTCTTTCCTAAATCCATTGGATCATGAGGCACTGCGTAAAATTTTAACAGAGCCTAAAAATGCTTTGATCAAGCAATACAAACGGCTCTTTGAAATGGAGGAAATTACCATTGAGTTCAAAGATGGCGCCCTTGATTTTATTGTTGAAAAAGCAGTTGACTTTAAATTAGGGGCCCGCGGTTTGCGTTCGATCTGTGAGGCTATTGTTAACGATGCCATGTTCGAATTGCCGTCCGATAAAACAACTGATCGCCTTGTCATCAATCGCGCTTACGCGGAAGAGAAATTCAACAAGTCGCATTACAGTAAGTTGAAGGTTGCTTAGCCTCATCCCCGTCCCTTTTCCATACAAATTCTCCTATACTAAAACGATGGAGTTGGATTCATATAATTCACAATCAAGTGAGCTGTATTTTCAGAAGCCGAGCCTGTATCCAGAATTCTATAAACATGTTCGTACCCCTGTTTCATTGCCGAAACATATTCAGAATCATGAAGTAATTTTTTTAGTTCAGCATCTACTAATGAAGGTGTCGCCTGGGTTTGGATCATTTCCCTTATTACTTCTTTTCCGGCAATAAGGTTGACTAAGGAAATGTGTTCTACCTGAACCAAAGAATTCGCGATGGCGTATTCAAAGAAGTTGGTTTTATAAACGACTACTTGCGGAACCTTAAAAATTCCTGTCTCCAATGTTGCTGTACCGGAAGTTACAATTGCAGCATGCGCAACAGTTAACAAATCGTACGTTTCTTCCTCAACAAATTTTACATTGGATTTTTCCCTCAGCGCTTTGTATAACTCTGCAGGCAAGGTCTTGACAGCAGCAACCACAAACTGAACATCTTTATTTGAATCAGCTATTTCCGCCATAAGCGGAACAATTTTCTTAAGCTCAATTTTCCTGCTGCCGGGAAGTAACGCTACTATTTTCCTGTTGGAATCGAGGCCATGCTTTATAGTAAAACCAGGCGCTGGTTGAAATTCCTTGATGGCATCCAACACCGGGTTGCCTACATAATCCACATCAAAATCATATTTCTTAAAGAAAGTTTTCTCGAATGGAAGTATCACAAACATTCTGTCTACATACGCCTTTAGCTTCCAGGCTCTGCTTTGATACCAGGCCCAGACTTTAGGCGGGATGTAATAAAGTACTTTAAGACCTTCTGCGTTGGCAAACTTTGCAATCCTTAAATTAAATCCACCATAGTCGATCAGGATTACCGCATCAGGCTTAAAGTCTATAATATCATTCTTACAAAACTTTATGTACTTGAAAATTTTAAATAAACTGGTTGTTAAAGAAATAAACCCCATGAAAGCCATATCGCGATAATGCACAGAAAGTTTTACACCTGAACTTTCCATAAGATCTCCGCCAAAACCTTGCATGACTGCCTGCGGATCGCGCTTGACGATTGCTTTTACAAGATTGCTTCCATGTAAATCCCCTGAGCGTTCGCCTGCAACAATGTAGTATCTCACCTAATGTGGATTTTATTCGCCAAAATATTCAACATAATTGCGCGGTGTTTCATACAACCGAATGGAATGCATAACGCCATACTTACTTATAGACGAAACTTTAGGCGCTAATATTTTCCAAATTTCAACTACCAAAATCTCACAGCTCGCTAATTTATCTTTCATGAAATCGACATCCAGGTTCAGGTTTTTGTGATCTAACTTATCGATCGCCTCCTGTTTGATAAGCGTGCTGAGCTTCTTAAGATCAATAACAAATCCGGTTTCAGGATCGGGCAAGCCTTTCACCGTAACAATCAATTCAAAATTATGACCATGCCAGTTTTCGTTGGCGCACGGCCCAAATACCTCCACATTCTTTTCCTTACTCCAGGCAGGATTGTAAAGCTTGTGGGCCGCATTAAAATGCTCCTTTCTACTTACGTAAACCATTTTGATAACTAACATACAAATATACAATAGTGAGTCCACCCTTCACAAAACCGGGATTTATGTAAATTGCATTAAAATATACGTTATGATTATTGTTACCGGGGCAGCAGGTTTTATTGGGAGTTTCTTGATTCAAAGACTCAATCAGGACAACTTCAACGCCATTATTGCAGTCGATAAATTTGACAACGAGGAGAAGAACAAAAACCTTGCAGGACTGAAAATAAAGGAGAAGATTGACCGCGATCAATTTCTTGCCTGGTTAGATTCGAATAATGAAACTGTTGAATTTATCTTTCATATTGGCGCCCGCACCGACACTACCGAATTTGATGTTGCATTGCTCAATAAACTAAATACTCAATACACAAAAGACATTTGGGTCCGCTGCTGTAAGTATCAGATTCCGTTGGTGTTTGCCTCCTCTGCCGCTACCTATGGGTTGGGCGAATACGGGTATGATGATGACGAATCGAAAATTTCCCAGCTAAAACCCCTTAATCCGTATGGGCAATCAAAGCAGGATTTTGATATATGGGCTCTTGCTCAAAAAGAAAAACCATTCTTCTGGGCTGGCTTAAAATTCTTTAATGTGTATGGCCCCAACGAATATCACAAAGGCAGGATGGCTTCGGTAATCTGGCATGCCTACAATCAAATTACCAAAACCGGTAAGATGAAATTATTTAAGTCGCACAACCCACACTACAAAGACGGAGAACAAATGCGCGATTTTGTTTATGTAAAAGATGTGGCTGAAGTATGTGTGTTTTTGATGAACCACCGAAAGAATTCAGGTATCTATAATCTTGGCTCCGGCAAAGCACGCACCTTTCTTGCTTTGACTAAAGCTGTCTTTAAAGCATTAGCCAAACCTGAGGTAATTGAGTTTGTCGATACACCCGCAGACATCCGGGACAAGTATCAATATTTTACTGAGGCAAAAATGGAGAAGTTGAAGGGGATTGGCTACTCGAATAAGTTCACTGATCTAGAAAATGGAGTTGATGATTATACAAAGTATCTGGTTGCCAGAACTATAGTCAATCAACGTTAATAATTATATCTTTTTCAATTAGATCGCCTAAATCAGTGTAGCCTTTGATTCTAATTTTTACTTTCCCTAAAATATCCGAAAGGGTAAAATGAATCGTTGTTTTTCCTTCTATCCTCAACTCGGGATTCCAAAATATTGGTTCAAAAAGAATGGGCAAGTTATCATTCGAATTTTCACGGGCATAATTCAAAAACTTTTTAGGTGTATAAATATCATTTAATAACTTTCCCTTTTTTCCGGAAAAACTTCCAGACCTGGTAACTATTGAGACAATCCCGTTGTCCGCAAGTGAAAAAATCGCTGATGAATTTATTTTATCTGTACTCCAAAGCACAGATATCCTATCAACATCTGTTAAAGATAGAGATAGAACCTCTTCTTCACTGGCAAGAAAATCATCAACTAACAAAAGAGGCGCTTCCTTAAAGAAATAAATCTTTGATGAGTTTTCGGAATTCCTCACACGCAACGTTTTTGAGTCACCATTTTTTCTAACTGCTATCTGAGGTATAACTTCCTTCAAAAAGGTCTCCATTGTTGGGATGAAGGCATAATTTTTCACTTCGTAAGAAATTTCGTAAGGTATATTGATACCCAATTCCGGATTGTAAAATGTATCCATGTGATATCCATTCTGAATTTTTTTCCAGATTGCTGAAGCTTCAATTGATTTTTTTTCTGCTTCCGAAAAAGTAAACTGATGACCAGTAGCACCATCAGGGATCCAAAAATTAATAGCAGGAAGGGATTGTTTTGATATTGGATAAATGAATCTTTCTTTAGGGATTTTAACTTCCGAGTTTACCGGGTGCATAAAAGGAACATTCCATTTTGGATTTGAACTTTGAGTTTCAAAAGCAGGGTTAACAGAAACAGAAACGAATCCGCTCAACAAACTCTTATACTCATCCTCTACTGACACACTCAGTTCTACTTTTGAATTGGGTTTAAAAGAATTTCGATTTGTACGAATAATGATCTTTGGCTCCTTCTTTACTTTTACAACATCCTCACTTATTACGTTATTTTCTGCATCTAAAAGAACGGCATGAACAGGGCCTCTGTTAAACAGAGGTTGATCTAAAACTAAAGTGGTTGAGGCATTGGGTGATATTGATATCTCATTAAAAATATTAACCTTATCTCTCAACATTAACTGTGCCGGCTTGGTTACATTCAATACAATTTGAATTGAATCATTTTTGTTTTGAACTTGAGAAAAAGATTGTTTGGCTTTATCGATCTGGGTTTCGGAATTACTTGAAGCCATTGGGTTATTGATATTAATTATGGGCACCATTCGTTCAAACATACCCGTGCTCCTGGTATTTATCATCCAAAGAGTAAACACTTTCATTTTATAAACTCCACTTGCCAACTTACGGGGTATTAGCAAATCTCCATGCCCTCTTCCATCCTTACACTTTATTTTTTGCCTCACTAAAATAGAATCATATCGATCGGTAATTTCCACATAGGCAATAGAGCTTAATTCATTTAGGGTATTAGCATAGTTTGATAAATAAAGAGCGTACCAAATTCTATCTCCAGAAAAGTAATAATCTTTGTCGAGTACAACATCTGCATACTCAGGTTGGTAAGAGATGTTAAAAGCATCCAACTTGGTTTGTGTTTCTAAGAGGTCGTTCTGAGCATATGAAACTATCGCAGAACAAAAAATGAATGCAAGTATTCTCAACATGCTAAAATCCATCCGGTTTAATATTTGTAGCGCCCGGCTCA
>CAZNRJ010000171.1:0-7685 GCA_964574945.1 uncultured Ohtaekwangia sp.
GGCCCGTTCTTTACGCCAACGGAGATAGCCCGCTTCATGGCATCGATGGCAGGTATTCATTCCAATAAAATCAGGATACTTGATCCGGGATGCGGAACTGCCATATTAACATGCAGCCTGGTCGAAAGACTTGTTGCTGTAAATAGCAATTTAGAAGGTATCGAGTTCGTGGTTTACGAAACAGATCATGACCTGATACCCTTTTGCGAGGCCTCCATGAAATATTTGAAGAAATGGCTAAACAAAAAAAGCATTCTATCAAGCTATTCTCTGAAGATTGAAGACTTTGTGTTGAGCAACGGGTATGCTTTGAATGCCAATGGCTTGTTTAATAATAATACTCAACCGCTCGATATTATAATCTCCAATCCCCCTTATTTCAAACTTTCAAAGGATGATGCGAGAACCAAGGCTGCGAATGCAGTCGTGAATGGTCAGCCAAATATCTATTCATTTTTTCTGGCGATCTGTGCAAAGCTTCTAAAGCCGGATGGGGAATTGATCTTCATTACCCCGAGAAGCTTTACGTCAGGAAGTTATTTCAAAACATTCAGAACATATTTTTTCGATCTCATTCAATTGGAACGAGTCCATCTTTTCGTTTCCAGGAAAGATACGTTTAACAGGGACAGTGTTCTGCAGGAAACGATGATCATGAAAGGAGTGCGATCTTCTGCCATTTCAGAAGACGCTGCCGTTACCATTTCTTCTTCTCACGGACTCAGGGATATTGAGTATCCTGCGCTGAAAATATTTCAGCAGAGAGATTTAATCGACCTACGGTCAAAAGAAAAAATATTGCATTTGCCAACCAATGATTTCGAAGAACAGATACTTGATGTATTCAAAGGATGGAATGGAACGTTAAACAAATACAACATCCAGATTTCAACCGGCCCGGTCGTGGCCTTCAGAGCGTGGGATTACATTTATGAGAAGTATGAAAATGGCAGCGTTTTTCTTGCACCATTATTTTGGCTGCATAATGTTGGTAAGATGTCATTAACATGGCCTCTTCCTAAAGAAGGGAAAGGACAATATGTACGGATTCTGGAAGAGTCGCGTTCCATTTTATTACCCAACAAGAATTATATTTTTTTAAGAAGGTTCAGCACAAAGGATGATAAAAGCCGCCTGGTTGCCGCGCCCTACTTTTCCAATGCGGTGGATGCTGAGTTCATAGGAGTAGAAAACAAAGTGAATTATATCTATCGTCCCAAAGGCCATCTTGACAGAAATGAATTAGTAGGTCTTTGTGCGTTGCTCAATAGTGACCTGTTCGATTTCTTTTTCCGGATGTTCAACGGTAATGTGAATGTCAGCGCGACCGAGCTGCGTGAAATTACATTACCACCATTAGACCAGGTTAAAGCTATTGGCAACTCTATCATTCTCGCCAATGATTATTCTATGGAAAATACCAACCGGATTATCAACGAATTTTTTGAACTAACTGCTATCCTGAACCTGAATGAGTAAAATAGCCGAAGCACAACAACTATTAAAAGAACTTGGTCTTCCTGTTGCGCAGCAAAATGAAATGTCCGCACTCACACTTCTTGCCTTGTGTAACATCAGGGAGAAGGATAACTGGAAAAAGGCTTCCCGCCAAAGTATGGGGGTTTCAAAAGGCATCATGTCTTTTGTAAACAATGTATATGGCAAATCGTATGCACCTAATACAAGAGAGACCTTCAGGAGGCAGGTTCTTCATCAGTTTGTTCAGGCACGCATAGCCGACTATAATCCTGATCAACCAGACCTACCTGTAAATAGCCCGAGAGCGCACTATGCAATCTCTGTTGAAGCCCTTGAAACCATACGTCAATACAAAACTCCTAACTGGAAAAAAGCATTAAGGAAATTCATCAGCGAAGTAGGGGAACTGACTAAAATTTATACAAAGGAACGCGAAATAGTCTTAATACCGGTTAGGTTAGGCAATGGTAAAATATTGAAGCTATCAGCGGGAAAGCATAATGAAGTACAGGCTGCCATCATTGAAAAATTTGCACCCCGCTTTGCCAAACATGGAATACTTGTCTATCTGGGTGATACGGCCAAGAAAAATTTACATGTTGATGAAAAGACCTTGAAAGAATTAGGTATTCCAATCGATCAACATAGTAAGCTGCCTGATGTGGTTATTTACGATTCCAAAAAGAACTGGCTTTTCCTCATTGAAGCAGTGACCTCGCACGGCCCGGTTTCTCCCAAGCGGTTGGTCGAACTGGAAAAGTTTCTCAAAGACTGCAAGGCTGGAAAGATATATGTTACCGCCTTTCCTGATTTTGCAGAATTTAAGAAGCACTCCAATAACATTGCATGGGAAACGGAAGTGTGGGTTGTTGAAGTTCCGGATCACATGATTCATTTTAACGGTGATCGGTTTATGGGGCCGAGGTCGATATAGAAATTCATTTGTGTGATTGTGCCTTAACACAAAGCCTTTACAACGGGCTATGGTAGCCGACACTCTTTGGGGAAAACTTAGTTATGAAATGAAGAGAAACGTGTCTGCACAATATGTGGATGTTTAGAGATTTTCCGGGGCCTGCTGAAATGGCAGTTGCGCAATGAACTGAATGTCAGTATTAAATTTTACTGATTTCGCTGTTTCTTAGTACATATTTTGTCAAGTTCGGAAATAGTGTCACAAAATTTGCTTTGGCATGTGCCTTGAGAATAGATTGCCCAATGTCGTCTCTGGGTGTTGAAGTGGCCTTCTGATCCCATCCGGCAAGTAAGATTAGAATTAAGATAGTGCTGAAGTGAGGGTTCGATTCCCTCTACCTCCACAAAGTTGAACAAAAATGGGGGGCATAGTTTTAATTGGTTAGAATGCAGTTTTGATATAAATAGTAAAGGGGGCCATGTGCTCCCTTTTTTTTTGATTTTAAACTTTTTCGAAAAAAATATGCGGCTTAATAACGGACAACTAGAAAACTTCATCACCAGAATCAAACTGAAGCGGGATGATATGCCCAAGTACAGAACCCAGATTAACAACCTACGGGAAAAACTTGAAGAGAAAATTAAGAATGACAAGAGAACCGGGCTAAAAGTGACCAGGTTCATTATTGCGGGCTCTTGGAAGAAGGGCACGATACTGAGACCAACAGGAGAACACCCTATTGATGTTGATCTTGTTCTTTATGTTGAAGGCGATGAAAATCTACAAAACGACTTAAAGAAACTGCACGACTTCATAGTTGAGTATCTTGAAGAAATATACCCGACAAAGGACATCAATCGAGATGTGGATGCTGAGGGCAATACAAAGTCTATTAAGATCACGTTCACAGGAACCGGATTGGAATTGGATATTGTTCCTGTGGTGCCATTATCATCGCCTAAAGAATATGTGGTTCAGCCACAGCGTGGTGGTGGTGGAAAGAAATACATCACCAGCGTAACAAAACAACTTGACTTTGCTCAGGAAAGAAGATCGAAGAATTCGTCCTATACTTCAATAGTTCGTGCTATTAAGTGGTGGCGGAACTATAAGGAACTTAGACCAGTTGACGATGAAGCTGGAATTTCTTCATTTACTATTGAACTTATCGTTTCATATCTCGAAGTT
Source organism: uncultured Ohtaekwangia sp. (assembly GCA_964574945.1). Classification (GTDB taxonomy): domain Bacteria; phylum Bacteroidota; class Bacteroidia; order Cytophagales; family Cyclobacteriaceae; genus ELB16-189. The sequence continues at coordinate 3,584 of CAZNRJ010000171.1, forward strand.
ACAAAGGGATACTCTCAAAGCATTGAAGATGGACTGATTCGTTTCTTTAAGTTTGTAAGCGACCCTGGATTTCCTGTCATCACATTTAAAGATGCTATTGGGAAAGTACCATCCTATAATACCCCAATATTTGTCGCTGATCCAACCAACAACGAAAATAATGCAGCAAGAAAGTTAGATGATTCCACCTGGAAAGATGTGAAAGCAGAAGCCAATGGTGCTTTCGAATCACTCTGCATCGCGCAATCAAAAAACTTTGAAGGCGAAACAATTGAGGAGTGGAAAAGAGTATTTGGATCATCTTTTAACATTGAACCCACAGAATAACTATGTACAGTACTTATACAAGCACATCAACTTATACAGTTGTTGATATCAGAAAAACTTTCGAGGGATTCAGTGCCGACTTTCGAATGATTGCAGCGCGCACTGAAAGGATGTCTGGCAAAGATGTTGACAGTACATTGCATGACATCATGGCTTGGGCTGAAGCGAAATATTTAGATTATGTAGATATCACCCTTCTCGATCAAAATAACAAACCAATTAGAGCAGCCAGGTACACAGTGGATCAGAATGGTAAGGCAGTTCAGAGTGATAGAGCGGGAAGTAATGACTGGCCAAATATTTCAAACACAAGCCTTACCGTAATCGTAAAGAATAATAAGACTTGGGAAGGCTTATCACAAGAGCAACAGTTAAAATTTGAAAACGACAATGGGTTCCTACGAAGTTGGGGACCTTCAAATATTGACAACTCTTACTCTCATTTGTCAAAAGCGAATGCACAATTGTATGGCAGCAACGGATATGAACTAAAAAAAGAAAACTTTAAATAATGGCAACTTCAATTTTCGACAACACAATAGAATTACCAAGTACAGCAGTGAAGGAAAGAGCCATTCATTTGATTGGGTTCGAATCTAAGTTCCAGCGCATTCATGGAAATCTCAAGCTGCTTCTTGATCAGGAGGGGCTTATTAAATGGAGCCAGCATTTTTTCAAAAAAGAATTGCCTGTAATCAGCCAATTAACAGATCGACATCCATTGATAATTTTAGCGGGAGACGCGGGCACCGGAAAGACGGTTTCAGCTGAGGCCATCGCTGATAGAATGGTTAGAGAACTTGGCAAGGAAGGTTTCTTCCTTAAACTTAGCACCAGAGTGCGCGGTGAAGGTTTGCATGGTCAAATGGGTAACTTGGTAAACGATGCCTTTGATAAGCTTAAGACCGAGGCAGGCAAAAAGAGACTAGCATTCCTGTTCATTGATGAAGCCGATGCGATAGCAACTACGCGTTCAACCATGCAGATGCACCAGGAGGAAAAGGCTGCTGTTAACACGCTTATCCAAAAAATTGATGAAATACGAGATCTAAAAGGAAGAGCAGTTGTATTCATGTCGACCAACAGACTTCACTTCATAGATGAAGCAATAGTGAGACGTGCTGCTGTGATCCTCGAATTTCAAAGGCCATCCGAAGAAGAGCGGATTGAATTATTTGCCAAAAGTCTCGATGGAGTTTCACTAAGTGCTAAGGAGTTGAAGGAATTGGCTCATCTAACCGGGCCCGAGAAGAATGATGGGTTAGGTTATTCATTTTCGGATATCCGGCTGAGGATACTTCCGGAAGCAATAGCAAAGTGCTTTCCTAAAGAAGAACTCACTTTTAGGATTTTGAAGGAAACAATATCACACGTTAAGCCAAGCCCCAAAATCATATGAAGTATCTGTTACAAGTAATAGCAGCCACAATCCTGATCGTAGTCGGGAAATATTTTCTAAGCGATGAACTACGACCGGAATTTGTTGGAAATGGTTTGGCCATGTTTGTTCTGCTCTTTACTGTGGAACTGTTGTATGACGCCTACACCAACTGGCATCGGCTTTGGTTGGTCATAAGGTGCTGGTGGTTGGGCTTGTGGGGTGGCCACGTTCGATTCTCTATGTCTTATCTCTACCGAATAAAAGTAAATGATAAGTACTTACTCGTGAAGAATTCAAATTGGGATCACTATCAGCTCGTTGGTGGTAAGTACAAGAGATTAGCATTGACGCAAAAAATTCTGAATGACTTTGACGCTGTTGACGATTTAAAGATGCCTACAAATGGCTTAAAGAAGGATGACCTTGCTGTTTTTGTTCCTGCAAAGAATGCAATTAAATTCATTGATTGGTTTAATAAATGCAAGGATAGAGAAATTTCACACTGGCGGGAATTCTACGAGGAGTTGATCGATGGAAAGGGAAAACTTTTGGACCAGAAGACTTTTCCGTACGTGAATTATAACTTTAGAAAATCGGTCTGTACACCACTAAAGCGGGCATCAAATTGGGATTGTTGGGAAATACTCCAATACGATGTTCTTGATTTTGTTCCAAATGTAGAACAGGAAAAGAAGCTTGAGGAGTTATGTCAAAAAGGAGATTCCGACTATATTAAATGGGCAGACGCTTCATTGATTCAATCTTTAGGTTTTGACAGTCGGCAATCTAAAACAGTTTATAAGATTGGAGAACATACAAGGTGGGCATTGAATCTTAGATGGTCTAAGTAGGTGAAAGTGGAATTTTTACCTGCAAGCATAGCCTAACCCTTGTGGCTTTCTATATTGATTTTATTGGCAATGTGGTGATAAATAGTTGGTAGAATTTACTAAAAACTTTTTTTGGTAAGCTCTATGGCTAAAAAAACTCGTTTTTATTAATATAGACAACGTTTTGTTATGAGGTCGATAACTATTCGTTAAGTACGAAAAAGTTTAGTGAAACACGTTTCACTAAACTCCTAAAAATCTCATTCAATTCCCCTGTATATCAATTACAACAAAGAAGTGGCGCCAACTATTTTTAAGTAATATGCCATTTTATTAAAAGTGGGATGAGAGGTTTACTAAGCTTTAACCGTTCGCTCTATTTCCTTCAGATTTTCAATCTTCTTATTTCGCAAGAAGCCGTTGATGTCCTCAAAATGTTCACGAACGCGTTTGTTTCCAAATTCGAAAACTTTGTTCGCCAATCCATCCAGGAAATCACGATCGTGAGAAACAAGGATCAAAGTGCCATCAAATGCCAACAAGGCATCCTTCAAAATATCCTTCGTTTTTATGTCTAAGTGATTGGTAGGTTCATCCAGGATCAGAAGGTTGACAGGTTGAAGCAATAACTTCAACATGGCAAGCCGGGTTTTCTCACCACCCGAAAGTACTTTTACTTTTTTATCGATGTTATCGCCACTGAACATAAAAGCGCCCAGCATGTCTTTTATTTTGGTGCGAATGTCACCCAGTGCAATTTGATCAATCGTTTCGAAAACAGTTAATTCCACATCCAATCGTGCCGCCTCGTTTTGCGCGAAGTAGCCGATCATGGAATTGTGACCTAATTGCATCTTGCCTTCGAAATCAATCTCACCCATGATAGCTTTAATCATGGTTGATTTTCCTTCTCCGTTCTTCCCGACAAAAGCAACCTTTTCACCACGCGCAATGGTTAAGGATGCGTCCTGAAAGACAACATGCTCATCATATTTCTTGGTAAGACCTTCAACAATCACCGGATAGTTTCCTGACCGTGGGGCAGGAGGGAATTTTAAATTTAACGAAGAGGTATCTACTTCATCTACTTGCACAATCTCAATCTTCTCAAGCATCTTTACCCGCGATTGAACCTGTAAGGTTTTCGAGTAAGTGCCTTTAAAACGATCGATGAACCCCTGGATGTCGGCAATCTCTTTTTGCTGATCATCAAATTGCTTTTGTTGCTGTTCGCGTCTCTCTTTTCGTAATTGGAGATAATGCGAATAATTTGTTTTGTAATCATAGATCCGGCCCATCGTAATTTCAATGGTGCGATTCGTTAAGTTATCGACAAACGCTTTATCGTGACTGAGTACAATTACCGCCTTGGCATTTGTTTTCAAAAACTCTTCGAGCCACTGAACTGATTCGATATCTAAGTGATTGGTTGGCTCATCTAATAAAATTAAATCAGGTTTTTGCAAAAGAATCTTAACGAGTTCAATGCGCATACGCCAGCCACCACTAAACTCTTTGGTAGGCCGGGTGAAGTCGCTGCGTAAAAATCCCATTCCCATCAGCG
>CAZNRJ010000172.1:0-7684 GCA_964574945.1 uncultured Ohtaekwangia sp.
GACACTATGGAAACTTTGGTAATATAATAAGTTTCCATAGTTTTGCGCCCGCTTATGGAAGAATTAGAGACAAAGGAGAAAATACTGGAAGGCACTGAGGCACTTTTCATGAAGTATGGTATACGCAGCGTAACCATGGATGACATCGCCCGTCATCTGTCAGTATCTAAAAAAACATTGTACCAGCATTTTGCTGATAAGGACGACCTGGTGTTTAAAATATCAGAGATGTACTTAGACAGAAGTTACCGTCAGTATGAAACGATCGCAAAAAATGCAGCCAATTCAATTGACGAGCTCAGCAAAATTTCGGTGTGCATGAAACGCGACATGGAAAATATGAATCAATCCATGCTCTTTGATTTACAAAAGTATCACCCAAAAGCCTGGGGACTGTATGCCGAGCACAAAGTAAAAGTCATCAGTCATTCCGTAGTGCGCAACATCCGGGAAGGTATTGCAGATGGTTACTTCAGGTCAGATGTGAATCCGGATATTATGGCCATTACGCGTTTAGTTTTAATTGAGGCGGCTTTTAACCAGGAAGTTTTTCCGAAGGACCGTTTCAATTTTGTGGAAGTGCAAACACAGCTTTTTGATTTGTTTGTGCAAGGCTTGTGTACCGATAAGGGAAGAAAGCTATACCTGAAATATAAAGAAGACCATCACCAACCCTCATTATAAAAACGAATATGAATAAGTACATTAAATTGATAACTCCCATAGTTGGTTTATGGGTACTATTGGTGTCAGGCGGAATCGCTCAAACCCCCGAACCAAGAGCTTTCAGCTTAAAGGAAGCGATTGATTTCGCGATGGAGAACAATATTAACCTGAAAAACTCCCAGGAATCAGTTGTTGCTTCTGAGGCGCGCGTAAAGGAATTTAAAGGGATGGGGTTCCCACAACTGAGTGCATCAGGATCTATTATTGATAACTATATAATTCCCACCTCTTTTATTCCGGCAATGATATTTGATCCCAGTGCTGATCCAAGCGATTTAGTTGGGGTGAAGTTTGGAACGCAATACACAGGTAATGCGGGTATCAACCTGCAACAGATGATTTTTAGTGGTTCTTATATTGTTGGCCTTAAAGCCAGCAAGACCTATACTGAATTGTCCCGCAAAGATCTGATTAAGACCCAGACGGATGTAGTAGAGGCAATTAAAAAAGCTTACTATGCTGTGCTGGTAAACAGGGAGCGCAATGAATTGGTTGACAAGAACTATCAACGCCTTGATTCGTTGCTGAAGCAAACGAAAGCGCTTCATGCAAGTGGATTTGCTGAAAAGATTGATTTGAATCGGGTGCAGGTGCAGTTCAATAATATCACCAACCTCAGAAATAATGCTGCCATCGGCCTCGAGGTAAGTTATAACATCCTTAAGTTTCAGATGGGATTGCCAATTTCTGAGCCCATCACGTTAACTGATCAATTGGAATCGCTCCAACTCCTGGTATTGGAAGACGATTTTAAAAAAGACTTCCAATACAGTAACCGGATTGAGTACAACCTTTTGCAGGTGAACAAATCGCTGACGGAACTCGATATTAAGAACACAAAATCTCAATATCTCCCCAACCTGAATCTTTTTGGAAGCTATGGAGCAAGCTATGGTACTTCTTCGTTTGAAAATATGTTTCAGTTTGGATCCAATTGGCGCACGTTAGGTACGATAGGATTAAGCGCCAGTTTGCCCATCTTTGACGGCTTTCAGAAAAGCCGGATCATTCAACAAAAGAAAACAAGATTGAACCAGATTGAAAATAATCTCGAGTTGGTGAAAAACCAGATTGACCTGCAACAAGATCAGGCAAGCAAAACATTCCAGAGTTTTGTAAATACCCTTCGGGCGCAACGGGAAAACATGCAACTATCAAAAGAAGTGTATGATGTAACCGTGATCAAATATCAACAAGGTGTAGGCTCAAACCTGGAAGTGATTGATGCCGATGCCGCTTACAAGGAAGCGCAAACGAATTATTATGCGGCACTCTATGATGCATTGATTGCTTCGGTAGAACTTGAAAAAGCATACGGAAAATTATTACCAACCCCGACAACTCAAAACTAAATAACCCTTAATCTAAAATTGATATGAAATTGAATTTATATACACCGATCTTAAGTTCACTGGTTGTGGCAATACTGATCTCTTCCTGCAGTTCAGACAATACTGCAAAGCTGGATGGGTTGAAAAAACAAAAAGCAGAAATAGATAAGGAGATTGCTGCGCTTGAAAAGGAATTGAACGTTGATACAACGAAGAAAGTAAAGTCAAAGGAAGTAGCAATCATTGACCTGGCTCCACGCAAATTTGATTATTTTGTTCAAACGCAGGGGTTGATTGCCGCTGAAAACAATATCCTGGTAAGCGCTAAGTCCATGGGAGTGCTCACACATGTTGGTGCGCGCGAAGGAGACTTTGTAAACCAGGGCCAGACACTTGCCCAGATTGACAATTCAATTTTGCTGAGTTCTGTTGAAGAAATAAAGGGTCAGTTGGAACTTGCCAATACCGTGTATGAACGCCAGAAGAACCTTTGGGATCAAAAGATTGGCTCCGAAGTACAATACCTGCAGGCTAAGAACAATAAAGAAAGCTTAGAGAAAAGGTTGGCTACCTTGAAGGAACAACTTGAAATGACAAAGATTAAGTCTCCGATTACAGGCACTGTGGATGCGGTGAATGTGAAGGTAGGGGAGAATGTGGCGCCTGGTTTCCCGGTCTTCCGCGTTATCAATACGTCAGCATTAAAAGTAGAGTTAAAAGTTTCAGAGGCTTATGCCAACACCATTAACAAGGGCAATAAAGTGACTGTTACCGTTACCGATCTAAACAAGACCTTTGAATCATCTATCAGCTTTGCCGGTAAGAACATTGATCCGCTCAGCCGGTCATTTCCGGTGGAAGTGAAACTTCCTTCTTCTTCTGAGCTTCGGCCTAATATGACGGCCGTTGTTCGTGTTATTTTCCAAACACATCCATCAGCGCTGTGCGTGCCGGTGAATGTGGTTCAGGATATCAACGGGGAGAAAGTGGTATATGTGGCGGAGAAAAATGGAAATCAATGGGTGGCCCGTAAGAAGATTGTGAAGATTGACGGGGTATATGATAACCTTGCCAATGTTACTTCCGGTTTGCTGGCCGGTGACAAGGTTATCACCGTGGGTTACCAGGGTTTGAACGATGGTCAATTCATCAAGATATAGTATTCATTCAGAATTAGTATCTGGTCAAAAACATTATAACCTATGCAAGACATCGAAAAAGAATTCAGGCCAACCAGTTGGTCAATAGATAATAAAATAGCGATATACGTTGCCACCTTCATTATATGCCTGGCAGGTATTATGACCTATAATAGTCTGCCGAAGGAAAATTTTCCTGAGGTGGTGTTTCCTCAGATTTATGTTGCAACGATCTACCCGGGTGCAGCACCTAAGGATGTTGAGAACTTAGTAACAAAGCAGATTGAGAAGGAAGTAAAATCCATCGCAGGTGTAAAGAAGGTTACTTCCAACTCTGTGCAGGATTTTTCCAACGTGATCATTGAATTTGAAACCGATGTGGAAGTGAAGGAAGCCAAGCGCCAGGTGCAGGAAGCAGTGGATCGCGCCAAGCCGGACCTCCCTTCCAACTTGCTGGACGATCCGCAGGTGATTGATATTGATATTTCCGCCTTGCCTATCATGAACATCAACCTTTCCGGTGATTATGATTTGCAGACCCTGAAGAAGTATGCAGAACAAATGCAGGACCGCATCGAATCGCTAAGGGAGATTCGTTATGTGGATATCGTGGGTGCATTGGACAGGGAGATTCAGATAAACGTTGATATGTTCAAAGCGGCCCTGGCGGGTGTAAGCTTCGATGATATCTCGAATGGTATCCGTTATGAAAACATGATTGTTTCAGGCGGACAATTGTCGGTAGATGGTATGAAGCGTTCCATCAGTGTGAACGGGGAATTTACCAACGCTGAGCAAATCGGAAACACCGTGATTGGCTCCATCCGGGGCGGCAAGCTGTATTTGAAAGATATAGCCAATATCGTTGACTCCCATAAAGAGCAGGAAAGTTTCGCGCGTCTTGATAAAAAGAATGTAATCACCTTAAACGTGGTGAAGCGGGGCGGGGAAAACCTGATCAATGCTTCGGACCAGATCAATGAGATTGTAAATGAATTTAGTGAAAACATATTACCTCCCGGGGTAAAGGTTACTATCACGGCCGATCAGTCGGATATGACGCGCCTTACCCTTCACGACCTGATCAATACAATTATTATTGGCTTCGTGCTGGTAACCCTCATATTGATGTTCTTTATGGGCGCCACCAATGCGATTTTTGTTGGGTTATCGGTACCGATCTCCAGCTTTATTGCCTTCCTGGTATTTCCGTCCATCGGGTTTACCCTTAACATGATGACGTTGTTTGCGTTCTTGCTGGCATTGGGTATTGTGGTGGATGATGCGATCGTGGTAATTGAAAACACACACCGTGTATTTGATAATGGTAAAGTTCCTATACGCAAGGCGGCAAAGATTGCTGCCGGTGAAGTGTTCATGCCTGTGCTTTCAGGAACTTTGGTAGTATTGGCTCCTTTCGTGCCGTTGGCTTTCTGGCCAGGCACTATTGGTGAATTCATGTTCTTCTTACCGGTTACATTGATTGTTGCGTTGCTGGCCTCTTTGGTGGTAGCCTATATCATGAACCCTGTTTTTGCGGCTGACTTTATGAAGCCGCATGATCACGATCACAGCAGGGCTAAACTTACTAAAGGGTACAAAATCACTGCGGTGATTTTCGCGGCCCTCGCTTTGATTTGGTATATCACGGGTGTCTTTGGGCTGGGAAACTTCACTGTATTCCTGTTTGGAATTTACTCGCTTCATCGTTTTGTATTAGAGGAAGTGATCTCGAATTTTCAGAATAAGGGTTGGCCAAAAGTGCAGGCCGGTTACCAAAAAATGATAGCGTGGTGTCTCCACGGGTGGAGACCTGCCGGAGTGATTGCTGCTGTAATTGGTTTGTTTATATTTTCAATTGTTTTCACGGCAATCCGCAAACCTCCTGTAGGATTTTTCCCGAAAGGCGATCCGAATTTTATTTACACCTATATCCGTATGCCGATCGGAACGGATCAGCGCACAACGGATTCGGTGACAAGGATTGTAGAAGATAAAGTGATTGCCGTAGTAGGTGAGGATAACAAGATTGTTGAATCTGTTATTGCCAACGTAGCCATTGGCGCTGCCGAAGATCAGTTCTCCGGCTCGAACGCTCAACCTCACTTAGGCAAGGTGGCGGTTGCTTTTGTTGACTTTGCCCAGCGTGACGGTCAATCTACGCGCGAATACCTGGATAAAATCCGCGAAGCGGTTAAAGGAGTGAAGGGTGCCGAAATTTCAGTGGACCAGGAACAAAGCGGGCCTCCAACCGGTAAGCCGGTCAACATCGAGATTGCAGCAGATGATTTTGAAGTGCTGGTAAGCACGGCAGATAAAGCCAAGCGTTACCTTGACTCCTTGCAGATTCCCGGTGTAGAAGAGCTGAAGTCTGACTTTGAAAGCAACAAACCTGAAATTGTTATTAACATCGATCGTGAGAAAGCCAACAGGGAAGGAATCTCGACAGCGCAAATTGGAGGTATCCTTCGCACGGCCATCTATGGTACGGAAATTTCAAAATTCCGGGATGCCAATGATGACTACCCGATTCAATTGCGCATTATGGAATCGCAACGCAACGATATTAACATGTTAATGAATTTACCGATCACCTTCCGCGATATGACTATGGGTGGAGTCGTGCGCCAGGTGCCATTGTCTTCTTTCGCAAAGATTGAATATTCAAACAGCTATGCCGGTATTCGCAGGATTGATTCCAAGCGTGTGATCACGTTATCATCAAATGTATTGAGCGGCTTTAATGAAAACCTGGTAGTTGCTGAAATAAAGGAAAGTCTTAAAAATTTATCCTATTCGGATGAAGTAGAAATAAAGCTGACCGGTGCGCAGGAGCAACAGCAGGAAACCATGACCTTCCTCGGAAGAGCCGGCCTGATTGCACTGGGGTTGATATTCATGATTTTGGTGATACAGTTTAATTCAGTCAGCAAGCCATTGATCATATTGTCTGAAGTGGTATTGAGTATCATTGGTGTTTTGATTGGTTTCTCGCTGTTCCGAATGGAGATTTCCATTGTAATGACAGGGGTGGGACTGATGGCATTGGCAGGTATTGTAGTGCGTAATGGTATCTTGTTAGTTGAGTTCACAGACTTGTTGATATCACAGGGAATAGAACTGAAGGCTGCGATTATCGAAGCTGCCAAAACACGTATGACCCCGGTATTATTAACTGCCATGGCAGCAACTCTTGGATTGATTCCATTAGCGGTTGGTTTGAACATTGACTTTGTTACCTTGTTTACAGAGTTCAATCCGCACATTTTCTTTGGTGGTGATAACGTGAAATTCTGGGGCCCGCTGTCATGGACCATGATCTTTGGATTGATTTTCGGAACCTTCCTGACTTTATTCATCGTTCCGGTGTTGTATCTGCTGGCGGCAAGGTTGAAAGCCTACTTATTTGGGGCCAAACCTAAGCACGAGCCTGTACCAAACGTAGAAGAAGCATTAAGCTAACCATCATAAAATAAAGTTGAGCCATCCAACGACTATGTTGCTGGATGGCTCGTTTATGAAATACCGGATAATGACACTTTTATTTTTCCTGATCGCATTTTTGCTGATTGACATTTATGTTTTTCAGGCTGTGTTAAATGTAACAAAGGGACTCACTCCCGTTTGGAAGTCTGTAGTGCGCTATGGATTTTGGGTTCCTACTGTTCTTTGCATAGCCGCTTTGTTTTGGTGGACGTTTGCCGATCCGTATAAAATAAGTGCCGGAATGCGCAACTGGATAATTACCGGATTGTTTGCAACCTATTTCTCTAAACTGTTCGCGGTTTTCTTTTTGTTTATTGATGACGTGCAGCGGTTAGTGCGCTGGATGGCCAAGGCTTTTTATAAAGGTCCGGCCAATGCATTGCCCGGTGAAGTGATCAGCCGTTCAGAATTTTTATCGAAAACAGCTTTGGTGGCAAGCGCCATCCCTTTTGGAGCAATGGCCTATGGTATTATTTCCGGTGCGCATGATTATCGCGTAAGAAGATTAACTGTAACACTGCCCAATCTTCCCAAGTCGTTTGATGGAATAAAAATCGGGCAGGTATCGGATATCCATTCAGGAAGTTTCTTTAATAAAACTGCTGTGAAGGGCGGGGTAGAGATGATGTTAAAAGAAAAACCCGATCTTATTTTTTTTACAGGCGATTTGGTAAACAATGAAGCCTCGGAAGTTGTGGACTATATAGATGTGTTTAACAAGCTTAAGGCTCCACTTGGAGTTTATTCCGTTACCGGCAACCACGACTATGGCGACTATAAAAGCTGGGCAAGCGAGGAAGCCAAGCAACAAAACTTTAAAGACTTAATGGAAGCACATCGGCTGTTGGGTTTTAAGCTGCTGATGAATGATCATCATTTGATAGAACAAAGTGGCGATAAGCTTGCGATTCTTGGAATTGAAAACTGGGGTGCCGGAAGGTTTACAAAGTATGGTAAAATGGACCAGGCGTATGCAGGCACCGATGAAGCCGCAGTAAAATT
>CAZNRJ010000173.1:0-7660 GCA_964574945.1 uncultured Ohtaekwangia sp.
TATGAACAAAACGTGAACACTCCTTACCAGGTAGGCATCCGGGTAGCTGCGGATGAAGAACCAAAGTTTGAATTTTATACATCACGACTTGGTATCCGCTACAGCGATATTATTCCTTTGTACAAAGAAAAAATTCAGCCCAGCAGTAAGGCATCGCTTAAAATGCTGCACTTCTTTATCAACACAGGAATTAAAGATACTGCTTACTACTGGAGTGAATTGAGCCGGTTTATTTTTAAGTATTGCGAAATGAGAAAGATTTGCGATACGCTGGACTCAATTGATATTGGTGGCGGGTTTCCGATTAAAACTTCACTCACCTTTCAGTTTGATTATAAGTACATGATCGAACAGATTGTAGAAAATATTAAATGGATCTGTGAAAAGAACAATGTACCGGTACCCAATATCTTTACCGAGTTTGGAAGCTTTACAGTGGGTGAAAGTGGGGCAGTGTTGTACTCTATGGTGGATCAGAAACTGCAAAACGACAAAGAACTTTGGTATATGATTGATGGCTCGTTCATCACCCATTTGCCCGATGTATGGGGCCTTAACCAAAAATACATTTTGCTTTCGCTGAATAAGTGGGATGATCCGTATCACAAAGTAAATATTGGCGGGCTTACGTGCGATAGCCATGACTACTACAATTCAGAATCGCACACAGGCGAAGTTTTTTTACCGATGATCACAGACGAAGAACCCCTGTACATCGGGTTTTTTCATACGGGTGCCTACCAGGAATCGCTGGGCGGGTATGGCGGCATTCAGCATTGCCTAATCCCAGCGCCCAAGCACGTGCTTATCAATCGCAATGAAGATGGCGAGATTACCACCGAACTTTTTGCCGAGGAGCAAACCAGCGGAAGTATGATGACCTTGCTGGGTTATCAAAATGAAAAGCCTGTTCCCAAAGCTTAAGAGATGGTTAACAGAGGGGCCGTCTCAAAAGTCTTCTGTCATCGCGGCCCTTGAGCCGCGATCTTACCTACATGAACTAATCGAGATTCCGGGTCATCCCGATAATTATCGGGACGGAATGACATTTCAAATTTTCTTTGACATTTGAGACGGCCTCTTTTTTTGTTTACGCTTTATGGTTGCGGAATCCAAAACCTGATTATCTTTACTAAGGTCATTTGGTGTCTCAAAGGTCAACCCAATCAATCCAAATCAGTATGAAATTTATCACAGCGTGTTCATTTGCGTTAATGATCTTTTTGTTTGCTGCCCGTTTTTCAGAGGCCCAGGATCTTTATTCAGCGCGTGGCTATTGGGTGGAATTGCATAAGGAAACCTATAAGAAGATTATCGATAAACGAACAAAGGGAGATTCCCTAACCGATAGCGAGCTGTCTTACCTTAAAGATTATGAGGCCTACCTGGACACCTACTATCAACGCATGTCCGAGACGGAAAAAGTGAAGTATGAGCAAATGAAAAATCAGTGGGATACAGAAGTGTTGACCACTCAGTCAGTAAATCAAAGTGATTTTGAATTACGGCCCCGCGACCGGGTTTTTAATGGAATCTATGGATTGTATTATGGCGCAGCCATAGTAGGTGTAACTCACATGGAGGGAGCTGGTGCCGTTGGCGTTCCGTTAATCATGGCCGGGTTGTGGCAGTTGGGTCCGGTAATCAATCCAAAAAAGTATGAAAATATTTCGCGTTCAACTATACGTGCCGGAAATACAGGTAAACTCCTTGGCCTGGGATATGGAGCTGCATTAGGGTTAACTATTGGTGGCAATTCGGATAATGCGGGGGAACTTGTCTGGGCTTTTTCGACCATTGGAAGTATTTCATTAGGTGAAGTAGCATTTCAAATGCAGAAGAAGAGACCTGTCTCTGAAGGTCATATAGAGATGATGCGCCACTATGGTTTTCTGGGGCCTGGTATAGCACTTATGGGGATTGGAGCAGCCGAATCTGATAACACGAACCTGATTGCAGGAACGTTATTGGCTGGTGGGGTTGGAGGCTTACTGATAGGCAATCACGTTGCAAAAAAGTATGACTACACCTCGGGGGACGTGGATGCGATTAGTTCGTTAACGTTGATAACAACCGGGTTAGGATTTACTGCAGTGGCTGAATCATTCGATAGTAATGAGTCACTTGGACTATTATTGATTCCTGCTGCCACGGCCATTGCAGGCTCAATATGGGGACAGCAATCGGTGAGAGGAATTAACCTAACTAAAAGGCAAGGCAGCACAATCAGTTTATCAAGTGGAGGTGCTGCCTTGATTGGTTTGGGAATAGTTGCGTTGGTAGAATCGGATTCACCAGCAGTTATTGTGGGTGTGCCGTCAGCCTTAGCCTTACTTACCCATCAATTAATTTTTCATTCGTATAAAATGAAAAACCTTGAAGCCAAAGTTAAATTGGGTAGTTCACGCAAAAGACCTGTTTCATTTTCGATGAAAGCCACGCCTGAAAATTATTTTGTGAATAAGCAACTTCAACCTGAGAAAGTCATTTTTACAAATAACTTCCCTAAGCTGGCAAATCCAATTGTTAATTTGAAACTAACGTTTTAATTAACCGCTAAGGCGCAATGGGCGCAAAGAATCATTTAAGGTAATCACGCAGTATCATTGCCTACAGTGAGGTCAACAATCTGACCCATCCACTGCACACGCTTCACCTTCAGAAGTAACTGATTCGTTACCAATTTGGGTGAGTGCTTTGATGAATGTCTCCTTAGGTTGCGCGCCTGAAATTCCGTATTGATTATTGATGATGTAATAAGGCACGCCACTAATGCCACGTTGAATATTATTTTGTTCTTCTAAAATCACTTCAGCTAATCCTTCTTCTGATTCAAGTAGAGATGAAATTCTTTTCTCATCAAGTCCAGCAGATTTACTAATAGCCAACAAATTTTCTCTTTTCGTAAGATCAACTCCTTCTTCAAAGTACGCTTTCATAAAGGCTTCTTTGATAGCCAGTTGTTTTCCCTCTTGCGGGGCAAACCAAATAATACGGTGCATATCTCGCGTGTTGGGCGATATTTTTTGTTTATCGAAATCAAATGCTAATCCTTCACCCGCGGCTACTGACTTTACATGGTTTGTGAGTTGATGATAACGTTCTTCGCCACCAAATTTCTTAGCCAGGTATTCTTTCTGATTAAAGCCTTCTTTGGGTGTTTGAGGATTCAGTTCAAATGGCAGATAGGATACTTCAAAATCAAATTGATCTGTTAACTCATTCATAGCACCTTCAATCCTTCGCTTGCCTATGTAACACCATGGGCACACCACATCCGATACTATATCGACTTTAATTTTGGTTTTCATTCGGTTGAAATTTTTAAGATTAACACAAGGATGGTTGAAAATAGTTCAATCGTATACTATAGACTTGCCATTCAGTCAGTTACCATAAGATAAGATTAAAATTGAATGGTTATTCTTGAAGCTTTGTCTTACCTTTGTCCCTTTCCTGCCGGGTGGCAGCATTAAACTCGAAAAACTTTACAACATGACAGTAACAGAAACAGCAAAATTTAAAGTTAAAGACATTTCATTGGCCGAATGGGGCCGTAAAGAGATCAAATTAGCAGAAGCAGAAATGCCCGGCTTAATGTCTCTTCGCGAAGAATTTGGTGCTAAAAAACCATTGAAGGATGCCCGTATTGCAGGCTGTCTTCACATGACTATTCAAACGGCAGTTCTTATTGAGACACTGATTGAATTGGGCGCAGAAGTTACCTGGTCGTCATGTAATATCTTCTCAACACAAGATCATGCTGCCGCTGCTATTGCAAAAGCCGGTATTCCGGTATTTGCATGGAAGGGTATGAATGAACAAGAATTTGACTGGTGCATTGAACAAACGTTGCATGCCTTTAAAGATGGCAAGCCATTGAATATGATTTTGGATGACGGTGGAGACTTAACCAACATGGTGTTAGATCGCTACCCGGAATTAGTAAAAGGAATTCGTGGAATCTCAGAAGAAACCACTACTGGTGTTCATCGCTTAGTGGAGCGTCAGCACGCGGGCACATTGCCATTGCCGGCTATTAATATTAATGATTCAGTAACCAAGTCAAAGTTTGACAATAAGTATGGTTGTAAAGAATCATTGGTAGATGCAATCCGCAGAGCTACCGATGTAATGATGGCTGGAAAAGTAGCTGTTGTTGCTGGATATGGAGACGTTGGTAAAGGTTCTGCAGCTTCGTTGCGTGGAGCAGGTGCGCGTGTAATCGTTACTGAGATTGATCCGATCTGTGCGCTACAAGCTGCTATGGACGGATTTGCAGTAAAGAAAATGGATACTGCAGTAAAAGAAGCCGACATTGTTGTAACAACAACCGGTAACTTTGGTATTGTATTAGGTCATCATTTTGAGATGATGAAAGATAAAGCCATTGTATGTAACATCGGTCACTTCGATAACGAAATTGATGTTGCCTGGTTAAAGAAAAATGCATCGCGCGATGAGATCAAGCCCCAGGTTGATTTGTATACCTTAAAGAGCGGCAATCAAATTCTTCTTTTAGCGGAAGGCCGCTTAGTAAATTTAGGATGTGCAACAGGTCACCCATCCTTTGTAATGTCTAACTCATTCACCAATCAAACATTGGCACAATTAGAGCTTTGGAATAATACATCTCAGTATAAAAACGAAGTGTACATGTTGCCAAAACATTTGGATGAAAAAGTAGCCCGCTTGCACCTTAAGAAAATTGGTGTTGAATTGGATGAACTTTCACCTGAACAAGCGAAATATATCGGTGTAGGTCAGCAAGGTCCGTTCAAGCCAGATTACTATCGTTATTAATAAATACTGAGATCGAGCTCGTTCCCCTCTCTCCCGATAGCTATCGGGATGGAGAGGGGTTAGGGGTGAGGTCTCTCTGCTTGCAACTAAAGATAGAAATCCCGTGGCGGTGCTACGGGATTCTTTTTTATAGGATATTCTCAATTGCGTATATTGGAGACAATTACCTAATGAAAAGATTACTAACACCAATCGGACTATTTGGACTCTTTTACTTGATAAGTGGGGTGCTTTTAAATATTAGGATGTTCGTTGTCGTGGCTTGGCCGACTGTGATTTTTTTCGCACTCATGTTTTTCGGACTTATTCTCATTGGACTGAGTTTCATTAGGTGGAATTTCAAAATGAAGTACTTGGTTCAGATTATTCTTGGATTACTTCCTTTGGCTTTCATTTTTTGGCCGCGAACTAGTAGTTATGCGGATAGCCCCACAACAGCTACAATCTCAGAGTTTCAAAATGGAGACATCATATTTCAAACTTCGAGGTCAAGCCAAAGTAAGGCAATTCAACTTGCGACTAAGTCAAAGTATAGTCACATGGGAATTATCTATCAGGCTGATGGACAATATTATGTTTACGAAGCAGTTCAGCCCGTTAAGTTAACTAAACTCAATGACTGGATTAGAAGGGGAGAAAATTCTCATTATGTTGTAAAGCGACTAAAGGACAGTAAAGAAATACTGACTGATGAAAATATTAAAAGGATGAAAGACTTAGGGGAGAAATTCAAAGGAAAGAACTACGACATTTACTTTGAATGGTCTGACGACAAGATCTATTGTTCGGAATTGGTATGGAAGATTTATAAAGAGGCATTGAATATAGAAATTGGAGACCTTCAGGAATTGAGAGAGTTCGACTTGACAAGCGACATAGTGAAAAATAAAATGAAAGAGCGGTATGGGAACAATATTCCCTTGAACGAAAGGGTAATTTCACCAGCGACAATGTTTGAATCAGACAAACTTGTTACCGTAATTGAGGAGTGATGTTGCTGTTCGACAGTTACAATGTCGAATCCCGATAAATTGAATTTGCAATTCTAAAATAAAAAAGCCCGCCTTCTCAGGCAGACTTCCTTATTCATTCTTCACCAATCTTACTTCTTCACTTCATATCGATACGACCTTCCATTTTTGTTGGTAAGAAGAACAATGTTATCGCACGTTCCATCACCATAGTCTACTGTTAATTCACGATTACCATGTTTGATTAACTTAACACCGCTTACCGGAATGATAACACCCTCAGCTGCACATGCTCTGCGATAGATTAGGCGTTCAAGGATTTCGATTGAATATCCACGCCCGTTGCGGAAAGTACCTTGTGCTGTTCCATAGATGATCAAACGATCTAATAAATGATTTTCATGACGTTCATGTTCGCGTCTGCGTTTCACTTCGCGTGTTGCCACACGACCATCCGGCCAGGTAATCTTTCCACCCACAAGAGTTACATCCGATACAACCAATTCGTCAGAAGTACTAACAATGGTAACTGTTCTTTCGCCTTCCAATTGAACTCCGTTAATTGTATAATTTTCATAAGAGAAACTCCATTTTGAACCCGCAGCTCTCCAGTCTCCGGTATGAGTAACTACAATAGCACCAGTGCGAACATTTCCACGTGGGCCAGTGCATCCATCTCCAAAGTCAACTCGTAGACTTCCTTCTGATTTTGAACCTGAACGTGTGAGCGTGGCGCAAATTAATCGCTCGTCTGTGCTTACGCGACCACCACTCAAATCCTGATCGGTGCTGGTGAAGGCCTCACTTACGAGATCATCACCATCGTCAAAATAGAAATCTTCAATGGCATCCAGGTTTGCATCTTCAATATCCTCGGATGAGAAGTCGGGAGTTGTTTCATCGTTGTTACACGATACAAGGAACATTAACGAAAGGCCAATGAAGAGTACATTCAAATTACTTTTCATTGCCTGTAGCAAGTTTTTAATGTGTGTTGTTTTCATAGTCTTGTTAAAGTTTGTTTTCAAGACTTAGAGAAGAATGATCGATTGAAGTTTAAAGGGAAAGCAAAGAAAAATGAAAAACTTTCAACGTCATTTAAGTGAAAGACCCGATTAGAGTAACAACCTTCACGAAGGTTTAATTAAACAAGTGAATATTTTTTTGAAGTCCGCTTTTGTTTGGAAAATCAAGGCGTCAAGACCACTTGAAGTGGTCAGACGCCTAAACTATTTTCATGTTTTGATTTCTTCCGACCCTTCTTTCTCTCCTTCGACAAGTTCGATGGTGTCTTCTTTATTCATAAATAACTCCCTGGTTTTTGGCGGAGCTATTCCTATTCCCGACAGGGCAAGTATAATCAGTATGACTAAGCCCACTATTCTAAGTATTTTTTTAAACCGATCCATAAAATGGAGTTAGGACTCAGATGTCTTTAAACATTGAATCATTAAATAATAATTGATTGGTCAGCTCTAGGCGTCAAGACACCTTAAAGTGTCAGACGCCTTCAAATCAAGTTGGAGCGTATGTTCAACTAATTAAGAAGTGCGAGAATCTTCTTCTTCGGATTGTGGAAGATTTCTGGAAGAGAGAATAGAAATGATTTGGGCGAAAGAAACACCAGGATTGTCTTTGTACTTTATCTCTGAAAGTTTGTTTTGATATAATTCAGAAAACTGGATTGAACACGGTGTATATGGTGTTTGAACAAACTGATCAGGGCTTCGCTTATTGGAATGATCATTCGTTTTTACTTCTTTGGTTGAAACAACCCATTCGGTTTGAACCTTAACGGGAGTTTTGCTTAGTGAAGGATTTGAGTAGCCGGAGAAGAAACTCAGAAAAAAAACAAACGTTAATCCCAGCCAGGATTTGTTTTGCTT
>CAZNRJ010000174.1:0-235 GCA_964574945.1 uncultured Ohtaekwangia sp.
GGCCTTATAATTGCCTTTAAACATCTCACTTAACCCTTAGTAACACGTGGCTGAAGAAAGCGGTAACCTACCCGAAAGACAGAACATTATTCCAATCAATATTGAAGATGAAATGCGGGGTGCATACATCGACTATTCCATGTCGGTTATTGTTTCGCGGGCATTGCCGGATGTGCGCGATGGATTAAAACCTGTTCACCGCAGGGTATTGTATGGAATGCTCGAATTAGGGGTA
>CAZNRJ010000174.1:245-7651 GCA_964574945.1 uncultured Ohtaekwangia sp.
CCGCACGGAGACTCATCAGTGTATGATACGATGGTGCGCATGGCCCAGGATTGGTCTCTGCGCTACACGTTGGTGGATGGGCAAGGTAACTTTGGATCGATCGATGGAGATAGCCCGGCCGCCATGCGTTACACAGAAGCCCGCTTACGCAGGATGGCTGAAGAATTACTGTCCGATATCAACAAAGAAACCGTAGACTTTCAGGGAAACTTTGATGACTCCCTGACTGAGCCTACCGTTTTGCCTGGTAAGGTTCCCAATTTACTCATGAACGGATCGTCAGGTATTGCCGTGGGGAGGGCCACAAACATGGCACCTCATAACCTAACTGAAGTTATAAATGGTATTGTTGAATATATTGATAATAAAGATATTACGATAGCTGACTTAATGAAACACATTACTGCTCCTGATTTCCCGACAGGTGGGGTAATCTATGGCTATCAGGGAGTTCAGGAGGCATTCCTTACGGGAAGAGGACGTATTGTAGTGCGTGCCAAAGCCGAGATTGTGACGGGCAGCAATGGAAAAGATCAAATCATAGTTACCGAAGTGCCATACATGGTGAACAAGGCGCTCATGATTGAAAAAACCGCAGCCCTCATCAACGAAAAGAAAATAGAGGGCATCAGTGATATACGGGATGAGTCAGATCGGGACGGGTATCGGGTTGTTTATGATTTGAAACGGGATGCTATTCCTAACATTGTTCTCAACAATTTATTTAAATACACACAGCTACAATCCTCCTTTAATGTAAACAATGTAGCGCTTGTTAAAGGAAGGCCGCAAATCTTAAACCTGAAGGATTTGATTGTTCACTTTGTTGATCACCGGCATGAAGTGGTGGTGCGCAGGACAAAGTTTGAACTGAATGAAGCCGAGAAGCGTGCCCACATTTTGGAAGGATACCTGATTGCTTTGGATCACCTCGATGAAGTGATCACATTAATCCGCAATTCGCGCGATCCTGAGGTTGCCAAAGAAGGGTTGATCAAGCAATTCAATTTATCCGAAATTCAGGCGAAAGCTATTTTGGAAATGCGCTTGCAACGGCTTACCGGCCTGGAGCGCGATAAAATTCAAAATGAATACAACGAACTTAAAATATTGATCGCCCGCCTGAATGAAATCTTAGGGAGTGAAGCCCTTCGCATGGGAATCATTAAAGATGAGCTGGCCGAAATAAAAGAGCGTTATGGAGATGAGCGCAGAACCGAAGTTGTCCATAGCGATGATGACATAACACTTGAAGACATGATCCCCAATGAAGAGATGGTGATTACCATTTCGAACCAGGGATATGTAAAACGTACATCGCTCAGCGAATACAGAACACAGGGGAGAGGCGGAATTGGTTCAAAAGCGGCAGCCAGCAAAGAGGATGACTTCACCGAAAACCTGTTCATTGCACAGGCTCATAATTACCTGTTGATCTTTACCGAGTTTGGTAAAGTATATTGGAAAAAGGTATATGAGATCCCCGAAGGAAATAAGACTTCCAAGGGCCGTGCCATTCAAAACCTGCTCAACATTGAACCGGGAGATAAAGTAAAGGCCGTTCTAAATGTGAAAGACCTGGCCGATGAGGAATACATCAATAACAACTTTGTTATTCTTTGTACCGAAAAAGGAACCATTAAGAAAACATCACTTGAGTCATATTCCCGGCCACGGGCCAACGGAATTACAGCCATTACCATCAACGAAGGCGACCGCTTGTTGAATGCTGCTTTGACCAATGGAAAGAATAATATTATTATTGCAAAAAATGAGGGCAAGGCTGTTCGCTTTAACGAAAGTGACGTGCGCCCCATGGGCCGCACTGCTTCAGGGGTGCGGGGAGTTACGCTCGAATCAGGTGAAGATAAGGTAATAGGCATGGTTTGCATTGCCCGCGAGGATGCTAATTTACTTGTGGTTTCGGAGAAAGGATATGGGAAACGTTCGTCCATTGAGGATTACAGAATTACAAGAAGGGGGGGCAAGGGTGTAAAAACCATTAACGTAACCGAAAAAACTGGCAAGCTTGTTGCAATCAAGGAAGTTGTTGACAATGATGATTTAATGATTATTAATAAATCGGGAATTAGCATTCGCATAAGTGTAGCTGAATTAAGAGTGATGGGACGTGCCACACAAGGCGTGCGGCTTATCAAGTTGAATGAGGACGATGCTATTTCATCAGTAGAAAAAATTCAAAAAATTGAAGGTGAGCCGGACGAAAATGTAAGCCCGGTAACAGAAGAATAAACTTAAACTTGAACATAACTTAAAACTTGAAATGAAAAAGATTGCCATCTTATTAATCGGGATTATACCGTTTGCTGCTTTGGCGCAGAAGCCAATTAAACCAAGCACCAACAATGCTGAAAAAGCACTTCGTGCCGGAAAGTTTGACGAAGCAAAAGCAATCATTGATGTCACTACGACAAGCGATGAATTCATGCTTGACAAAAAAGGAAATCCAAGTAAAAATGCTGCTAAGGCCTGGTACCTGAAAGGCGTTATCTATGCCGGTATTGATACAACAAAGGTTGAAAAATATAAGTCGCTGGTACCGGAAGGGTTTCCAATTGCTAAAGAAGCATTTGAAAAAGCAAAAGCGTTGGATAAAAGTGAAATTGCTTTTCTTAAGGATGCCACAGGTGTTTTGCCGTTAATGAATGCGGATGTGAATGCTTATTTCGCCCAGGCATATTTCAATACTGCTATCAATGCTTACCAGGAAGAAAAAGATTATAAAAAGGCATTCAGCTTTACCGAGAAAACACTCTATTTTATTCCTGAGGATACTTCCATCCTGATGAACGCTGGGGTTTTCTTTGGTCCGGCTGCGGAAGAGTATGAAAAATCAATCACTTACATAAGGAAATATCAGGAACTTGGCGGCAAATCGACAGATGCATACATCATGTTATTCAGTATCTATCGTGATAAATTGAAAGACAACGACAAGGCGCTTGCCCTTGCACAGGAGCTTGTAAAGAAGTTTCCGACAAATCCTGAATATCCAAAGTTTGAATTGGATATGTACATCAAAATGAACAGGCTCCCGGAAGCAAAAGCGGTAATGGAAAAACAAGCTGCTGCTGACCCTACCGATAAGGAATCACGCTATTTCTTAGGCATAATCAGTAATGAGCTTGGCAGCCCTGCCGAATCCAAAAAATGGTTTGAAGAATCTATCAAAATAGATCCAAAATACTTCGAACCCCAATTGGGCCTTGCAGAAGTTGTTTACATGGATGCTAAGAAGATAAAGGCTGAGATGAACCAATTAGGCAATTCGAAAGAGGATTTCAAGAAGAAAGTAGAGTTGGATAAAATATATCAGGAACAACTTCGTGTGGCTCTTCCTTATTGGGAAAAGTGC
The DNA here is from genome assembly GCA_964574945.1 of uncultured Ohtaekwangia sp. GTDB lineage: Bacteria > Bacteroidota > Bacteroidia > Cytophagales > Cyclobacteriaceae > ELB16-189. Next base: position 3,622 of record CAZNRJ010000174.1, read on the forward strand.
GAAAAACTTAGCCCTGATGATGAAAAAGTATTGGACAACCTGTACATGATTTACAACGACCTTGAAATGAATGCACAGGTAACACGCATCGAAAAAAGAATGAAAACGTTGGGCTTGTTAGATTAATTTAACAGCATGGATAGAAAATAAGAAAAGGCTCTTCCGGAGCCTTTCTTATTTTATTATTTGTAGTGTTTAAGCGTAAAGAACTTCCTTTTGGGCCGCTATTTGTTCACTCTCAATATACTCGTCATAAGGAATCAACTTATCGATATAACCGTTAGGAGTGATCTCAATGATGCGATTGGCAACGGTTTGGGTAAATTCATGATCGTGCGAGGTGAACAACACCGTGCCCGGGAAATCATTCAGCGCATTGTTGAATGCAGTAATTGATTCGAGGTCTAAGTGGTTAGTCGGTTCATCTAATATCAACAGGTTGGCACCGGCCAGCATCATGCGTGAAATCATACACCTCACTTTTTCCCCACCGGAAAGAACGCTGCACTTTTTAAATACTTCTTCACCGGAAAATAGCATTTTGCCCAGAAAGCCACGGATATAAACTTCATCTCTATTCTCCTCATCAGAAAACTGACGCAACCAGTCAACCAGGTTGTCATCAGATTGAAAATAGGTTTCATTATTAACCGGTAAATAGGCAGGTGTAATCGTTTGACCAAACTTGAAACTACCGCCCGATGGTTTCAATTCGCCTGCCAGGATTTGGAACAGGGTTGTAAGGGCCAAACTATCTTTACTTAAGAAAGCAATCTTATCACCCTTGTTAACAAAGAAATCCAGGTCTTTGAAAAGTAAGCTTCCGTTCAATGAATGCGTTAATCCTTCTACTTGTAAAATCTGATCGCCAGCGGTTCGTTTCTGCTGAAAGATAATAGCGGGATACCTTCGCGTGGAAGGCTGAATGTCATTTAGATCAATTTTTTCAAGCAATTTCCTGCGGCTGGTTGCTTGCCGCGATTTGGAAGCATTGGCACTAAAGCGCGCAATGAATTCTTGTAGTTCTTTTTTCTTTTCTTCTGCTTTCTTATTCGCGGAAGCGCGCTGCGCTAATGCGAGCTGACTGGACTGATACCAGAATGAATAGTTACCGGTAAACAACCTTATTACTTTAAAGTCGATATCGACAATGTGTGTACATACCGTATCTAAAAAGTGACGATCATGAGAAACAACAATAACCGTATTCTTAAACTCCAATAAAAAATCTTCCAGCCAGGTAATGGTTTGTAAATCGAGGTCGTTGGTTGGTTCATCAAGAATAAGGATGTCCGGGTTTCCGTAGATGGCTTGTGCCAAAAGCACACGCACCTTTTCGGCACCGCTTAGTTCTTTCACTGCTTTGTAATGGTCTTCTTCCTTTATTCCGAGGCCGCTTAAGAGTGAGGCTGCATCCGACTGTGCGTTCCATCCATTTAGCTCTGCAAATTCTGCTTCCAATTCTGACGCTTTAATACCATCTTCTTCCGAGAAATCGGGTTTGGCATAGATAGCATCCTTCTCTTGCATTAAATTCCATAATTTGGAGAAGCCCATCATTACGGTATCCAGCACGGCAACTTCATCAAACTCATAGTGATTTTGGCGAAGCACTGCCATCCGTTTACCCGTGTCGATACTTACCTGACCGCGCGTGGGGTCAATATCGCCCGAAAGGATTTTAAGAAAGGTAGATTTGCCAGCTCCGTTAGCACCGATCACGCCATAGCAATTGCCTGCGGTAAATTTTATGTTTACTTCATCAAAAAGTACCCGTTTGCCGAACTGAAGGGTGAGATTATTGGCCGCAATCATGATATTTCCTTAATTAGGCCGCAAAGGTAAGAAAATCGTTTCGAATGAAGTGAAATCATCATGCTCTTGTTAATATAACATGTGGGCACTTCACCCGGCATGCCCGGAAAATTTCAACCCCAGTATGCCCGGAAAGTAAGAATCTACCTTTGTTTTCTAAGGGATGATTTTCTTTTAACCAATTCAGAGTTGACAACAATGGTATCGGTATTATTGATGTCAAAGACTCCATTCAGGTGATTGATAATGGTACGCGCAGCTATTTCCCCAATGCTTACACCAGGGTAATTAATGGTTGTCAATTGCGGATCTACTATATTACAAATGGCATCATTGTTAAATCCAACGATGGCTATATCTCCTGGCACCTTTATCCCTTGCTCTTTCAATGCATGCATGCACACCGCTGCTGAAAAATCATTTGTAACAAAGACCCCATCGGGCATCGGTTTCATCTTTAGTATTTCCTGCGCTGCTTCTAATCCACTTTGCTCACTTAAGTCCTTAACCAAAACGAGCTCTTTCTTATAAGCGATATGATTATCGGTTAACGCATCGATGTAGCCTTTATGCCTTTGAGCGTATACATTTCTTTTCAGGGTGGCGGTAACCATTGCAATCCTTCTGCAACCTTGTTCGATTAAATGTTGGGTAGCCAGGTATCCACCCTTATGGTTGTCAATAACAACTTTAGTATGATGACTGTTTTCGTCTACGCGATCAAAAAAAATAATGGGTATTGATTTTTCCTCGAACTGCTTAAAATGGTTTAGATTTTTTGTATCGAAAGCCAGGGATGCAATCAGGCCATCAACCCGTTTGTGAAAAAGACTGGATACGTTAGCTACTTCTTTTTCATATCGCTCCGAAGAGTGAACAATAATAAGATCGTAACCTGCTTCGCTTGTTATTCTTTCAATACCGTGAAGCACGGAGGTAATGAAATTACTATTGAGTTCATGAAGGCTTACACCAATCGTATTTGTCTTTTGCCTGCGAAGGTTACTGGCAAAGTTGTTGTGCCGGTACCCTAACTCCTTTGCTTTCTCCTGAATTTTTTTACGCGTTACTTTACTCACTATTGGATTATCCTGCAACGCCCTGCTTACCGTAGCCGGTGAAAGTCCCAGTTTGGTTGCGATATCATATATCGTTATCTCCTTTCCTTGTTTCATAGGTTTACATGGCTTAGGTCAGGCCATTTGCATCTAAATTAAAGTAATGATTGTCAAAAAAAAATACAGGCATTTTCATCCAAATTTATTATTAATGACCTGCCCGATATAATGTAGTACAAACCTGATTCGTTTCTATTGGAGCCGGGTTGAGCCGGTTCGAAAATTCAGCAGGCAATTTCCATTATTACCTTATCTTTAAGGAATTGTTTTCCTTTATGTATATGACGCGATTTTTTAAGGTGTTGGTCTGTGTGGTGGTGGTTACAGGATGTGTATTTTTCTCTTCGTGCGATCCAAAGGATGACGCTGAGCCTGTCGTAATGGAAGACTTATTTCTCAATGAGATATATGCTTCCGGTGAAGATTGGCTCGAGCTCTATATAACAACCTGGAAACCAGTAAGGATATCAGCGGCTACTTCATTTATGATAACGCTGCTGCCAAGTATAAGCTTCCGGCAGGAACCACCATTCCCGCCAAGGGTTTTTTAGTGCTGATGTGTAATGATTTGGGTACCGGCCTTAATACAAACTTTAAGCTTTCATCGGATGGGGAAACTGTTTACCTGCCAGCCGTGGAGTATTTCGCTGGGTGTTGTTATTCCTGTGTTTAACCCCAACAAAGGAGATATGGCAAAACGAAAATTAGAAGCCATTGAAGCTGAAGGAGATCTTGCCTATGCAAAAAATGAGCAACAGGCGGGAAGGGAATTGCTGCGCGCCAAAATTGAAAGCCTAATAAAGCGTTACCGCGATATAAGCTCATTGATGGAAAGTTTGAAAGTGGATGAGTTGGCAACTGCCCTCCAGCAAATCAAAGACAGCAATCCCATGACCACGGTGCGACTTCAAAGCAATTTGATTAAATCAAAAACGATGGCTGCCCGGTTGAAACAGGATATTTACCTGAGCTACATCGAGTACTTAAGTTATTCGGAAGTGTTGCAGCAACGGCCGCTGATTAATTTTTTATCGCCTACAGGCACACTGCTTTCGAAGTAATTGAACTACCTTCATTCTTGTTATGAAAAGAAGAGA
>CAZNRJ010000175.1:0-4622 GCA_964574945.1 uncultured Ohtaekwangia sp.
CCAATCACTTCATCCGCAGCGCCACTTTTAACCTGGTCGGCCAATGCCCGGGCATCAGTCTTCAATTGGTTCAATTGTGCCTTCACTGCTTCGGTATTTACTTTGCCAGGCAACGATGAACCCGCCCACTTTTCTGCCTCCTGTGCCATCTCTTCAGCAAGTTGTTTCGCTGGTTCCAGGTTTGCAGAATCTTTATAGGGGTGAAACGCCTCGGCCATTACCATGTGGAAGGAATCCATGGCAGGCCATTCGTCAGAATCGGTTTGTTCTTCTGCTTCTTCATGACCATCATGTTTCTTGTCGGAACAGGAAACGAGGGCTACGCTAAACAGGCAGGAAAGGATTAATAGTTTAAGTTTCATAAAAAGAATTTTAGTTAAGTCTTCAAAAATAAGAAAGATGTTCTATTCCCGATCCCTTATCCGGTATTTTCTATACCGCTCAAAGCTGTTCACCAATTTGCGCAGCCATTGATAATAAAGCGCTACATAAAGTAAAGCAGATATGAACCAGATCATGCCAATGTTAAAATAATAGGTGTCGAAAATCCTTCCTGCAAAGGGTTTTGTAGGAACATAAAAATTTGAGGTGAAGTCTAAATAGTTGGCAGGCCGGTGATCTTCAAAATAGATGGGATATATTTTTTGAATCAACTGACCTCTCCATTGCACAATACGTGTTAACTCGTTTGAATTAAGGACCATTTTATGAACGGATTCATTTTCGTGGCGCATACGGCTTTCATTGTACACCTTCATTTTTTCCGGGGTGCTTGTCAGCGAGGTAACCATCATTTCCTTTTCCGTAACGGCCTTCCCCATCCTGATGGCGTAATATTGTTTAAGCGTACGCAAAAAAGCATCTGTCTGGTGGAATGTTAACGAGTCAAATTTTCCTATTTGCAATTTATCCAGTACCGGAAACCTGTCCTCTCCAATCTTTCTCAGTTCAAACCCTATTTCTGAGCGAAGTAAATCGAGGGATTTTTTTACCGGGTTAGACTCAGACCGGTCGCGCCACTTGCCCCTGTTACTAAGTACAAAATTCAATTCTGATTCAAGTGCCGGTATGTAGTACACCTTTTTGTACTCAGACAGGGCTACTTGCTGATCTAATTTATAAAACTGTTTTTCATAAGGGTTATCCCTAAACTGGGTTACCATATATGCTTCAAAAGCCCAACGCGAGGCCATCAGCTCGCCCATTACCGGAATGCCATTTGGCCTGCCTACATTCGGATTAAACTTATCAAAACTAATGACTACCCCGCTCAGCAATAGTTGAGGTATAATCAGTATTGGGATGAGAATGTAAATAGTAACTGCTGAATCAAAAGCTGAAGAAATGTTTAGGCCCAGTACGTTGGCAAAACAAGAGCATGAAAAGAGAATTAACCAATATCTCAATTCACTGAATGGAATTTCCAAAATCCAATTACCCAACAAAATAAAACTAATTGTTTGAACAGCCGAGATGCTAAACAGGATGAAAACCTTCGAGACTAAGTAACTGCTGCTGCTCAGGTTCAGGTATCGTTCACGTTTTAATATTTTACGGTCGCGGAATATCTCTTCTGCACTTACAATCAACCCAACAAAGAGCGCCACCACCACACTCATGAAAAAATAGACCGGGACATTGGTATTATGGAAAAAAGTATAGTGTGGCGACTCCACCCCCACGGCATCGTAATACTTAACAAAGTAAGCGATGAAAAATGCGAGGATGGGTGATAATAAAAGGGTAACTACAACATACTGCTTGTTCGCCACCTTTGCCAGCACATCGCGGATAATGAAAATCCAAAGTTGTTTAAGCCAGTTTGGTATCCGTTGAACTACCGGAAGGGGATCATTAACCTCAACAACTTTAGAGATTTTAATTTTTTGCTTAAAGTACTGATACCATTGCCCTGGCGAAATTTTTCGGGTATATGTAAATCTTCCAAATTCATTAACAACCCGTGTTTCAATAATATTGAAGATCTGTTCCGGGTTAATATTCCCGCATTCCGGACAAGCGCCCGGTGTTTTGTTGGCCGCGTTAATAATTTCCTGGAAATAATTTACAGACTCAACCGGGTTGCCATAGTAAATCTGAAAACCTCCTACATCCAAAATGATCAGCGTATCAAACATCTTGAAGATGTCGGAGGATGGCTGGTGGATCACGACAAAAATCATCTTGCCCCGCAAGGATAATTCTTTCAGTAAATCCATAATATTTTCTGAATCGCGGGACGAAAGCCCTGATGTGGGCTCGTCAACAAAAAGAACCGTTGGTTCGCGCAACAATTCCAATCCAATATTCAGGCGTTTTCGCTGGCCACCGCTAATTGTTTTTGCAAGGGGCGAACCTACTTTAAGATTTCGAATTTCAGAGAGCCCCAGGTTGAGCAACACCTTCTCGGTTAGTTCGGCAATTTTCTCTTTTGTGTAATGACCAAAACAAAGCCGCGCAGAATAATAGAGATTTTCAAAAACAGTAAGGTCTTCAATCAACAAATCATCCTGGGGAATGAACCCTATTATGCCCTCTACCTTTTTGTTTTCTTTATGGATGTCAATACCATTGATCAACACACGGCCGCTCGATGGGTTCTCAGACCCATTCAATACACTTAACAATGTGGACTTACCCGAACCACTGGCGCCCATCAATCCGATTAACTTCCCTCCTGTTTCAGCTATGTTAATATTTTGAAGCCCTGCCTTGCCGCTCTTAAAATGATAAAAGATGTGTTCAGAGATAAATGAAATCTCAGTTTCACTCTCCTCAAATAAAAACTTGCCTACTACATCCGAATAATAAATCGGATCAATCTTCGAGCCCCTGATTGCACTGCCGGTTGCAAACACATCAATCTTACGGCTCTTTAAAGGAATGCTGTTAAGGTAGAGCGGTGTGATCCCTAAATATTTAATCAAATAGGTTTCAATATCTGCCAATCGCAAAATGGCTATCAAACCCGTTAAGTCCTTTGCTGTAATGCGAGGCCCGGGAAACTCCGAACCACCGGAGCCTTCATCAATCACTAAAATATTTTTAGAAGCCAGTTCTTCAATATCCTGCCCCTGAACAAACGTGCTCATGGCCTTCACATCGCGCTGCGGAATTTTTAAGGCTTCACCAATGTAGTAAATCAAATTGCTTTGCCTTTCGGAGAGCTGGCCATCGGCATAACATAATTCAATAATCTTAATTGCCAGCACAGCTTTTTGCTGGGTGGTCAATGCCTGGTTTACTTTTTTGGCAATCTGTATAATCTGCGACCAGTCGTCAACAAATTCTAATGTGGCATCGTCCACATTTAAACTCGGCTCAACCAATCGCTTATTAGCCTTGCAGAAATCATCGAACAGGTTGAGGTAATAACGGATAGCCTCATGATTGAGATGAAGGGATAAAAATTCTTTGATGTTGGTGCGCTCATCTTCGGTAATTCTTTCCTTCGCCACAATGGCAAAAAGCTGAACAATGGCTTTTAATAATTCTTCACTCATTTTCCGTAGACCTGTGCAATTCGGGAAATAATATCTTCATTTTTCAGTTCGTAAAATAGAGAAAAAAACGATGCCAATCCTGTAAATAATTCCGTTCTTTATATTTTACAACCGTTTCCTTTATTTGTTAAGCTTAACCTTATCACATGAAAAATATCGTCATGCTTATCCTTGCTGCACTGTTGGCTGCACACGATTTAAAGGCGCAGGAAAGTTCCATCCTGTGGGAAATTAATGGCAATGGCATTACCAAGCCTTCCTATCTGTTTGGTTCATTAAAATTTATTGGCGAAAAAGAATTCTATCTTCCGAAAGAGGTAACTGAAAAAATAAAACTGTCTGTTGTATTTGCGATAGAAGACCAGGTTGATCATCATGCGCAGCATGAATTGAATAAAGCATTGCATTTTCCAAAAGGGGAAACCCTGGCCACTCATTTATCGCCTGACGACTACAGTAAAGTAGTTTCTTTTTTTGAGACTGAATTTAAGATTTCAAAAAAACAATTTGAAGGGAAATACGCCCGGTTAAAACCATTAGCCATTTCAATATCAATGACCCGGCTTTCGTTAGGCGAAAAAGTTAAGTTCTATGATATCGAACTCTTAAAGTTTGCGAAAAGGAATAAGGTGAAGGCATATAGCCTGGAAGCTATTGAACGGGAAGCACAGGCGCTCAATACATTCCCGATAGAAGACCAGGCCATTGCACTGTTGCATAGTGTTGACAATTTCGAAAAGCAGAAAACGGAATTTCAAAACCTGATGAATGATTATCCACAGGGAAGACTGGAAGAAATCTTTGAATACACACTTCATCCCCTGGAGGATAATCAACAATTTATTGAAGCCTTTTACTACGCGCGCAATAAAGAATGGATGACCTCTATCGAGAAAATGATCGCAGAAAATGTTGCTTTTATTTCGGTAGGTATTTCCCATTTGGAAGGTGAAGGCGGGCTGCTCAATCTTTTTAAAGAAAGGGGCTACACGCTTACACCGATCAGGGTGTCTAAGTAAGATAGTGTGAAGTTAATCGTGAGTTGTTAGTAGTTATTTAGGTGTTTGACACTTTGAAGTGTCTGACACCTAAATTAAGCTTATCTCAAAGTCAAAGAAA
>CAZNRJ010000175.1:4632-7643 GCA_964574945.1 uncultured Ohtaekwangia sp.
TATGACTTTAAAATTTGATTGTGCATTCAAACATTTTAACTGAACAAGAAAATCATCCAAATCTCTTTGTAACAAGATCGCCCAAAATCAACAACCCTTCCCGCAGATATTCATCTTTAAGATTAATCAGCTCATCAACCGGCAATCCTTCCTTCCCTGTTAATTTCGTATCTAATTTTTCTGAAGCCTTTTTCTTTTCCGCTTCGTCCATTTCGGCTTTCCGTTTGGGTTCACTTAGCGAAATTTTTGATTCGGCTAACCTGCTCCTAAGCTCGTCCGTTTCAGAAATATAAGCTTTTAAAGGTGCATCAAATTTTGCGCGATCTGAATATGCTTTATTAAGGCCTGTTATAATCTGACCATTGATTTCATTTGCTTTTTGAAAGTTCGCTGGCTTAATCACATCCCATGGCAATGCGTTAGGACTGGCACTCTCGCCATACTGTTCAGGCGAAAACGCAGAAGGAAGGGCCACATCAGGAATTACTCCCTTGTGCTGTGTACTGCTTCCGGTAACGCGATAGAATTTTTGAAATGTAAGTTTCAGCTCACCTACCGGTTCTTTCTCGTTAAGAAACCGATTTAAGTCCAGCACAGTCTGTACGGTTCCTTTTCCAAAAGTTGATTCACCAACCACCACTCCCCGCTGGTAATCCTGAATGGCACCGGCAAATATTTCTGAAGCCGATGCACTAAACCGATTGGTAAGAACCACCAGTGGCCCTGAATAGAAAACTTCTTTGTCATCATCCGGCAACACTTCTACCTTGTTGGCTGAATTTTTTACTTGAACCACGGGGCCATCTTTGATGAAAAGCCCGGTTAAATCAACAGCCTCAGGTAATGAACCGCCTCCATTATTTCTTAAATCCATTACAATGCCTTCCACCCCTTCAGCTTTTAATTCACCAATCAGTTTCTTCACATCGCGTGTGGTACTTCTATAAGCAGGGTCACCTTTTTGATACGCATCATAGTCCATATAAAAACTGGGTAAAGAAATGACGCCTAACTTTGAGTTCCTTCCCTGCAACCGGTAATTAATAACTTCTTTTTTTGCAGCCTGATCTTCCAATTTTATTTTATCTCGCACCAATGTAATTTCTTCGGAAGGGCCATTAACACCTGTTTTTGCCGGTAAAATAAGCAGGCGCACCGTTGTGCCCTTGGGGCCCTTTATCAACTTTACCACATCATCAAGTCTCCATCCTACCACGTCAACCATTTCACCATCCTTACCCTGACCCACGGCAATGATCAGGTCATTGACATGAACCTTACCCGATCTTTGTGCATCACCACCAGGCAGTATGTTAACTATTTTCGTATAGTCATTGTCAGTTTGCAGTTGCGCACCTATTCCCTCCAATGATAAACTCATTTGTTGCTTAAACAGGTCTGATTGCTTTGGGGAGAGATAATTCGTATGCGGATCGTATGCTTCCGTAATCGCATTCATGTAAATGGCAAAAACATCTTCCGGTTTAAATTGAGAAAACGATTTGTTAAAACGGTCATACCGGGTCTTGAGCGTCTTTTCAATTTCCTCCTGATTTTTACCGGCCAATTTCAAACTCAACGCCTGGCTCTTGATTATTTTTCGCCATACTTCATTCAGTTCCTGCTTGTTGATTGCCCAATTCTCTTTACTCCGGTCTGTTTCATAATATTCATCTACCGTATAGTCAAAGGTTTGTTTTATCAAAGTTCCCAACACGTAATCCATTCGCTCCTGATAACGCTTACTAAACACCTCATAAATCTCGAACGCAGGATTTACATTCTCATTCCGGGTAAGGTCATCAATGGCGTACTTATATTTTTCAAACAACTTAACGTCAGCAGCTAAAAAGTACGTCTTGCTGTTATCCAAATCTTTGATATAGCGTTCCAGGATGGCAGCCGATAAAGAGTCATTGAGTTTTATTTTCCGGTAATGGTTGTTATCAAGAATGTAGGAAATAACCCGCGCCTCTTTTCCAAACACCGGTTTTGACTTAAGGTCAAGGGTATCCTTTGGTGTGCCATGTGCCAACCCTAAACAAAGGCCCACCAACAGTATTGAAGTCAGAATCTTTTTCATGCAGTAATTTCTATTTATTATGAATACATGGAATCTCCAGGATCAATGCTGTTGGATGCAGGGCATCTCAATGGCTATTTCATGCAGTACAATTTTCTATTTAAACGGGGATGTGTACAAACAAGATGCCACTAAAATCAGTCAATCCTGTTAAAGTCGAACTCGTCCAAAAATTTCTTTGCTTCGCCAACGGTGCCAAACTCAAACGATTTTTTAGTTCCTGTATTTGAACGAACGTCTATTTTGACTAATTCAATGTTTTTAGAATTATTTTTAGCCATTGGTTTAACATGCTTGTAATCTTCTACCTCTTTTCGATTCACACTGAATTGAGTGGCCCTGATATTCTTACAGTAGGTACACTGATAGTGCTTTAGCAACTCCTTTGGACTTCCATCTTCATTTTTCTCAATAATTTCCTCCTGCTTAACCCGCATGGTGTAAAATCCACAATTGTTACACTCCAGCGAGATCAAATGCCCCTGATATTTTTCGATTTTTATCTCATTCGTTTTTTGGTCAATCCAAACATCATAATCTATCGAGAAAATATTTTCTTCAGCCTGCATGCCTTCATTCAAATGAACATCCTCTTCATCTTCACTGAGCAATTTCATTTTACCACCCGTAGATGAGGTGCGGGGGGCAAAGCGCAGCCTTCTTAGTCTACGATTTACAATTGTCGGGTAATAGTAATCCAATACCAACGAGGAGATGTAGATGATCATGGTTGCACCCGAAATGCCAAAAAATATCCGGACGTAAAATGCTACACCCGGCCAGGCAATCTCATCCCTGCCATACATGTTAATTAAAAATCCGGCTGCGAATCCTAAAAAAGCAAAAATCAATTTATACCGTTTAATCTCAAACGTATTGATATGATCATGCTTCTCTTTATAGCTTCCCTGAAGGGAAAGTTTTAGGT